>NZ_JBCDMW010000028.1:0-73236 GCF_038433155.1 Luteococcus sp. H101 | reverse complement strand
ACCGCCGACGCCGCCAACGGCGTCTCGGCAAACTCACCCCAGTAGAGTTCGAACTGGTCCATCAGACGGTCGCACAGGCCGCCTGACCAGCCCCTAGAAATCTGTCAACCAAACTGGGGGCATTCCCATCCAGCTCAACGAGCCGTTCGCCGCTCTCGCACCCAACGATGTCAGGTGTTCTAATACGTCCAATCTGGTGGAGCATAGGGGATTCGAACCCCTGACCTTCTCATTGCGAACGAGACGCGCTACCAACTGCGCCAATGCCCCAAGTTTTCAGTTCTCAGCTGACGAGCAGCAAGAAGAAGAGTAGCACCGCTGGTCAGCGTGCGTCCAAGCGAGCTCACTCACCGACGGCGCGGGGGCGCTCCTGGCTCTCGTTGCGGGTCTCGACGGGCTGCTCGGGGGCCTCGGCCACCACCGGCTGCTGCGCGGTGACCTGGCCGGGGGCCGACAGGTCAATGGTGCGCACGGTGCGGGGCACCATCGGCTTGCTGACATAGGTGGGGACGGTCACCGGGATCGGCTCCCAGAGGCTGCCAGCCAGACCATTGATCGGGGCGCTGATCTCGATCGACAGTTCCACGGAGTCGGTGGTGATGCCGCCAGCCCGAAGGCCGCTGGGCACCTCGAAGCTGATGGTGTCCTCCTGCCAGTCGGTTTCCAGCTCGGCCAGCCGCTCGTCGAGGACGGCGTTGAGGCGCACCACGCTGAACCGAGCAACCACCAGGAAGGCCAGCAGCATCCCGAGGGGCACCAGCGGGGTCCACCAGATCACGGCATCGATGGCGACACCGGCCACGGTGAGCACGGTCAGGCCCAGCAGCCCAAGCACCACGGTGCGGCGACGGCGAGCAGCGCGACGGGCGGTGTCGCGGATCTCGGCGCGGGCCGCGCGCCGGGTCAATGGGGTGGAGACGTCCGCATCCTCGTCGCTGGAGACGATGCCGGCGGGCGCGATGATGCGCGCCGTGTCGCCGAAGCGACCCAGCAGGTCAAGGTCATCGTCATCCGCCCCGTCGCGTCGCGACACGAAGGACGGGACGAGGAAGGCAATCCAGGCAAGAACAATGGCCACATAGAACAGTCCCGTCACGCGCCCAAGGCTAGGGGGCGGCACCTGTACGGTCCGTGACCCTCAACGGAGTGTCGAGGCATTGCTTGAAGGAATTCAGGGCGAGGGCTATCTTTCCCACCCCGCACCGCCACCCGGGCCACCCTTGGACGGCCGCTCAGCTGTCCCGACAGAGCGAATACGGGATTCCGATGCCACTGTGGCACTGGAGGTCGGCATTCACTCTCCGGGGATAACTGGACGGCCGTCCATCTTCCCCTCGATAGGCTCCGGACCGTTGGCAGGACAGGATCAGGGCCCGTGGATGGCCGGGCCGGGGTCGCAGGAGCGGGGCGACCCTTGACAGGTTCGGGAATCGCTTACAGGTCGAACTCGGGAATCCCCGGAGGCTCAGGGGCGTCCCACCGACTCCCGCCAACCCGGCTGATGATTGGTCAGGTAGCGCACCAGCAGCCCCTCCGGGACATCCTCGGCGCAGATCGCAAAACTACGATGGTCCCGCCAGTCCCCGTCGATGTGCAGGTAGCGTTCACGGATCCCCTCGTCGCGCAGCCCCAGCTTCTCGGCCACCCGCAGGCTCTTGGCATTCTCCGGCCGGATGTTGACCTCCATCCGGTGCAGACCCATCACCTGGAAGCAGTAGTCGGTGGCCAGGGCCAGCGCCGTGGGGACGACGCCCTTGCCGGCCAGCGCCTGGTCAACCCAGTAGCCACAGTAGGCAAAATAGGCCGAGCCCCAGGTGATGCTGCTGACCGTCAGCTGCCCGGAGACCGGGAGCTTGCGCGGCTTGGTCGCGGAGGCGGGCCAGGCCGGATCAAAGCAGATGGCGAAGGGCAGGGCGGCATCCTGTTTGGCCTGCTGGTCAAGGGCTCGCACCAGTTCCGGATAACTGGCCGCCACCCGACGCGAGTTGGGCGGCGGGGTGGCATCCCACGGCCCATTCCAGGCGGCATTGCGTTCCCGCACCTGACCCCAGCTTCGACGATCACCCCGGCGCAGGGGCCGCAGCACCACCGGCCCGCAGCGCAGCTCCACCGGCCACTGGTGGCTGCCCGGGAAGACCACCCCAGGCGGCAGACGGTGTTCGCCCACCTCAGTGGTCCCGCCCGCGGGCCTGGGCGACGGCATGGGGCAGCACCTGCTCCAACACCGTGAGCCCGTCACGCACTCCCCCGGCAGAGCCGGGCAGGTTCACCACCACCGTCGTGCCGGCCAGACCGGCCAGCCCCCGGGAAAGCACCGCGGTGGGCACCCCGGCCTCCACCCCGCGCTGGGCAATCAGGGCGGCCAGCTGCGGCAGTTCCCGGGTGAGCAGCGGCCGGGTCACCTCCGGCGTCAGGTCACGTGGGGCCAGACCCGTCCCGCCGGTGGTCAGCACCACCGCCGCACCAGCCGCCACTGCCTGCGCGATGGCCTGGCCGACGGGCTCCCCGTCGGGCACCAGCACCACCGGATCCACGCTGAAGCCCATCGCGGCCAACCCCTGCGCGGCCAGCGGCCCGGAGCGGTCTGTGTACTGGCCGGCGGCGGCCCGGTCCGAGGCGGTGATCACCACGGCCCGGCCCAGATTCTCCGGCTGGGTCACGGCGCCTCCCTGCCCAGCGTCGACGAATCCTGCGCCGGAGACTCCTGCTCGCTCCAGTCTCCGCTGCGCCCGCCGCTCTTGGCGGTGACCCGCACGTCGGTCAGCCGGGCGTGCTTGTCCACGGCCTTGACCATGTCCACCAGCCCCAGGGCGGCGGTGCAGACGGCGGTCAGCGCCTCCATCTCCACCCCGGTGCGGTGCGTGGTGCGGACGGTGGCGGTGATCTCCACGCCCCGATCGGCCAACTCCAGGTGGACGTCGACGCCGGTCAGCGGCAACGGATGGCACAGCGGGATCAGGTCGGCGGTCTTCTTGGCACCCATCACACCGGCGATCCGGGCCACCGCCAGCGCGTCGCCCTTGGGCACCTCACCGCCACGCAGGGCGGCCAGACACTCGTCACTCAGCAGGACGACGCCCTTGGCGGTGGCCGAACGGGCCGTGACCTCCTTCTGGCTGACGTCCACCATCCGGGCCTCGCCGCTGCCGCTCAGGTGCGGGAAGGGCTGGGCCGGTTGTGGGGCATGGGGCTGGGGACTGTCACCGGCGCGGGTTCCGCGCGGCACCTCGGGGATGAAGTCGTCGACGGAACTGGGCCGAAAGACGGGCCGGTCAGTCATTGCCCAACCTCCACACGGTCACGGGCTCCCCGGGGGCCACGGTCTCGACGTCCTCCCCCAGCAGCACCAGGGCATTGCTGGCGGCCAGGTTGGCCAGCAGGTGGGAGGAATGGCCGCCCACCAGGTCCGCCACCAACCGCCCGTCGCGCTCGCTGACCCGGGCCCGGGCAAACTGCAGCTTGCCCTTCACCGACGTCATCGCGGAGCCGGCGACGGCGGGCAGCTCGCGGTGGTTGACCGGCTCCAGACCCATCAGTTTGCGGATCAGCGGCCGGACGAAGGCGTGGAAGCTGACATAGCAGCTCACCGGATTGCCGGGCAGCATCACCGTCGGCACCCGATCCTCGCCGATCAGCCCAAAGCCCTGGGGTTTGCCCGGCTGCATCGCCACCTCGCAGAAGTCACAGGAGCCGACGCTGGGCATCACCTCCTTGACCACGTCATGGTCACCCTTGCTGACGCCGCCGGTGGTGATGATCAGGTCGGCCCGGATCATCTGGTCGCCGATGGCCTGGCGAACCTCCTCCGGATCGTCGGAGGGCACCTGCACCCGCCACACCTGACAGCCCTCGGCCTTGGCGGCGGCGGCCAGGAGGTAGCTGTTGGCGTCGTGCAGCTGGCCGGGCCGCGCCAGTGGGCGGCCGGGTTCCACCAGCTCGGCACCTGTGGAGAGCACCACCACGCGCGGCCGGGGCCTGGCCAGCACCTTGTCCACCCCGGCCCCGGCCAGCAAGCCGATGCTTCGGGCATCCAGCCGGGCACCACGGGCCAGCAGCTGGCTACCCTCGGTGACGTCGGAACCCCGGCGGCGAATGTAGGCGCCGGTCAGCGACGGTTGGTTGATCCGCACCTGGTCGGCGCCGTTGTCGGTGTCCTCGACGGGAACCACGGCATCGGCCCCCTGCGGGATCGGCGCCCCGGTCATCACCTTGGCCACGCTCCCCTCGGGCAGGGGCTCGGCGCCCTCGCCAGCGGCGACGTGGCCGCTGACCGGCAGGGTGACCGGCTCGGCCGGACTGGCGTCGACGACGTCGGCCGCGCGCACCGCATAGCCGTCCATCTGGGAGTTGTCGAAGCCGGGCAGGTCCACCTCGGCGGCGATGTCCTCGCACAGGGTCAGGCCCCAGGCGTCCAGCAGGCTCATCCCGAAAGCCGGCAGCGGCTCCACCAGGCCCAGCAGGTAGTCCCGATGATCCTGCATCCGGCGTAGTCCGGATGGATTGGGCAGTGGGGGATCCGGCAGGGGGGCGGCCGGCTCGGGTGCGACCTCCTCGGCCACCTCAACTTCGGCGGCCTTCTTGGTGCGACGCAGTAGTGCCATGGCCCATACGATAGGCGAATGACCGCTGGGGGCTTCGACGGGTACGGCAAGCAGGAGATCCGACGCCGGGTGCGTGCGGCCCGACGGGAACGGCCGGTGAGCCAACGGCTGGCCGATGACCGGGCCCGGACCGGGCTGGTGCTGGCCGCGCTGCGCGACATCGAGCCGGCCACGATTTCCTGCTACCTCTCGGTCCCCCCACATGCCACCAACCCGGAGCCGGGCACGATCGAGCTGGTCACGGCGTTGTGGACCCTGGGCCACCGGCTGCTGGTCCCGGTGCTCACCCCCACCAGTGATGGTCCACGACATGACCCGGCCTGGGCCGTCTTCCAAGGGCCGGCCAATCTCAAGCCGGGGCTGTGGGGAATCCCCGAGCCGTCCGGCGAAGCGCAGGGCGCCGAGGCATTGGGACAGGCAGACCTGGTGCTGGCCTCCGGCCTGGCGGGCACCCGGGACGGGCGACGGCTGGGGGTCGGCGGCGGTTGGTATGACCGGGCGCTGGCGCACCGCCGCGACGACGTCGAGGTGTGGGTGCTGCTCAACGACGACGAGGTCCTGCCCGACCTGCCCACCGAGCCACACGACCAGGTGGTGGACGCGCTGGTGCTGCCCGGTGAGCTGGTCCGCTGCCACGCCTGACTGAACCTCGAAGGTCTCGGCCGGCGTCCGCTGAGAGTTTTGCCTTCACACCCTCGGCGAGCTCGGGGAGGGTGGTTCAGTCTCTGCGACGTCTTCCTTTCAGCAGGCTCGGGGCCCGGGGGTCAATCGCTGCATCCGCTGGCCGCACCCACGGCGGCCGAGCTTGCCGAGGCCCTTCACCAGAGCCCCCGACCGGACGATTTCGGCGTCGGGCACCCAGCTCGATAGAATTCAGCAGTTTTCGCCCGCCCGACGAGCCATCGCCGCCCGGACGCGTGACCAACCAGCCGAAGAGGATCATGCCTACCTACCAGTACCGCTGCACTGAATGCGGCGTCGAGATCGAACGGGTGCAGAAGTTCAGCGACCCGGCACTGACCGTCTGCGAGGATTGTGGCGGCGCGCTGCGCAAGGTGTACAACGCCGTCGGGATCGTCTTCAAGGGTTCCGGCTTCTACGCGACGGACAATCGCAGCAAGGGCGCCACCGCGGCCGCGGCCGGCTCCAAGACCGAGACGAAGCCCGAGCCCAAGAGCGACTCCAAGCCGGAGGCTTCGGGCGGCAGCAAGCCGGCCCCGGCCGACACCTCCTCCACCAGCACGACGAAGACCAGCTCCGCCTCCTGACCTGGGCCCCTCTCGGTGCCCAGCCGTCGGCCGGGTTTTCCACAGGCGGCCCGGCAGACAAAACCTGTGGATGACTGACGCGAAACAGCCGCGCTTGCACATAGTGCTGGTGTGAACATCTCCGAAAGCCTGAGCAAGCTCTCCCGTGCGGTGCGCTGGCACCGCCGTGCCGTGGCGGCGCTGCTCGCCGCCCTTGCCGTGATGGCCGGGTTGAGCGCCCTGTCCCCGCCGCCCGAGCCGGGCCACGCCGTCCTGGTCACCTCGGCGGACCTCCCGGCCGGACACCGGGTGACCGCGCGGGACCTGCAGATCCGGCACTATCCCGAGGCGTTGTTGCCGCGCCAGGTCCTGACGGCCCCGGACGAGCTGGTCGGCCGGATCCTGGCGGCACCCGTCACCCGGGGCAGCCCGATGACCCGCGCGGCCACCGTGTCCGTGTCGCTCTCCCCGGGGGCGGGAGAGCTCTTGGTTCCCTTCCGGGTGGCCGACCCGTCGGTGCTGGCCCTGGTGCAGGTGGGAGATCGGGTGACGGTTGTCTCCGCCGGGAGCGACGGTCAGGTGATCACCCTGGCCAGCCGGGTCCGGGTGGCCGCGGTTCCCTCCGGGGACGGCGATGCGGGTGCCGCGGGCGACGGGCCGGCCAGCATGCTGGTGGTGGCCGCGAAACCCGACGTGGCGTCCCGACTGGCAGCCTGGTCAACCGGTCAGGGGCTGGGGATTGCGCTCGGCTGAGCGCCATCCGACGTTTGCCAAATGTTTGCCATACACCCTCAGCGAGCCTGACGGTGGTACAGAGCACCCCGAAATGTCCCCTATTCTTGATGTCGTGACAGTTTCTAGGCCCACCCCGGGTCTCCTGTTTGCTTGAAAGGAGTAACCCACATGAAGGGTTTCAAGGATTTCGTACTGCGCGGCAACCTGATCGAGATGGCCGTCGCCTTCATCGTCGGTGGTGCCTTCGCCACCCTCGTCACCGCCTTCACCAAGGTCATCATGGAGCTGCTGTCGAAGGCCGGAGGCGCCCCCAACTTCGACGACTGGAAGATCTTCGGCCTGAGCACCGTCGGCCCCTTCCTGACCGCTCTGGTCGCCTTCCTCATCCTGGCCTTCATCCTGTACTTCTTCATCGTGAAGCCGTACGAGGTTGCCAAGTCCCGCTTCATGGCTCCGGCCGAAGAGGGCGAGACCACCGAGGGCCTGCTGGCCGAGATCCGCGACCTGCTGGCTGCGCAGAAGCGCGCCTGATCTGCACCCGAGGCACTGCCTCGCACGGACGAAACCCCGCCGCCCCTGTGGGCGGCGGGGTTCTGCCTTTCCCGACGGGATTCGTGAGCGGACCCATCGACTGTGCCAGGCGAGCCACAAAGATCAGCGGGGCGGCACGATCAGCGCCTCAGTGCCCACCAGCAAGCCGGACGGTCGGTCTGGTACTCAGCGGGTGAGCTCAGCGCCAGCGGATGACGTGGACCCCGGCCTGGGCGTCGCGCTGCGCGTACTGGACGTGACGGCCAGCGGGCAGCCGCAGCACCTCCGAGGCGTCGTCGGGCGCGCTGTGGAAGGGACGGCAGACGTACTCCACCTCGGCCGGCAGGTCGGCGCCGAAGACCACCTGCTGCACCAGCAGGGGCGTTCGTTCGGGACGAGACACCGCAGTCTCCGGAGACAGTTCCTGGTCTGAATCCAGCCGGTAACGGTAGCCGTAGTCCGCCCGCTCACCACGGACCAGGCGCCGGGGCAGGGACATCCGGCCCACCATCAGGGTGCCGCCCTTCCCATCCTCCACCGGCAGCTCCACCAGCTCTTCCACCCGGACCCCGGACAGGCCCACCAGCTCGGCCAGCCGCTGGCCGGGATCCATCCCGATCATCACCGCCAGATGGGCGAGTTCCTCGGCCTCCACCCGGACCAGCTGGCGCACCACGTGGGTGCGCGCCCCGGCCTCCAACTCCAGCCGGTCCCGGGCGAACGCGCTGCTGGTGCGCCGCCGCAGGTCCAGCCCCAGTTGGTCCATCACGGCCAGCAGCCGGGAACTGGGGGGCAGCATCGCCAGCGGGTCCCAGCCACCGGCCGCGGTGGCGGGCAGGTCGCCCACCAGCCGGCCGGAACGCAGCTCCAGCAGGTCCTCCAGGTGTTCCACGGCGCGCAGCGAGGAACGACGGGTGGGCACCGAGCGGCCGCTGCGCCAGTAGCTCAGGGTTGCGATGGAGACCGGGGTACCCAGGGCGCCCAGCCTGGCGCTCAGCGCCTCCAGGGTCAGGGGGCTGTGGGTCATGGCCTCCGTCAGGCGTCGGGCGAAGTCCTGGGTCGGTTGAGCTTCCATCAGAACTCCCAGCACAGGGCGTGCAGGCCCGGCGTCGGGTCGTTCAGGGTGACCTGCAGGTGTTCGGCGGGCGCCAGTTCCTCCCGCAGGACGGCCGCGTCGGGCTCGCAGTGCGGCCCGATCGCGTGCGGGGTGGTGTAGTAGCTGGCCGAGCGGGGAGGCTCACCGTCGAAGGTGACGTCGTAGACCAGATAGGGCAATTCCTGGGAGACCACCCGGGTGAAGCCCCAGTCGGTCTGGCCGGGCTGCAGTTCCCAACTCAACCGGTACTCCAGCAGGTGCAGGTCGCCCCTGGCCAGGGGCCGCGTCAGCAGCAGCTCACCCGCCAGCAGGCCCTCCTCGTCCAGTTGCACCACCCGGCCGAGTTCACAGCCGGCCACCGCCTGGGCCAGCGGCGGCGGCTCGTCCAGGAAGTTCATCCGGAAGACGATGGGGACCCGGTCCAGCCCGTCGCGTTCGGCCCGCAGCAGCTGCTCGGTCTGCTCGACCTGCCACAGCCGGTCCGCGCTGACCCGGATGTCGTCGCGCAGGTACTCGTTGACGTGCTGGCCCTCCATGGCCAGCCCCATCGCCGCCAGCAGGGCGGTGGCCTGGTCCGGCAGGGCGGCCTGGCGGACCTCCTCCCACCAGTCCAGGGCACCGGGCGGCAGGGCCCCCGCCAGCTGGCCCACCTTGAGGTGCAGGATGCGTTCCAGCTCGGCGACGGCCCGCAACGAGGACTCCCGGCTGGGCAGCGAGCGGCCGTTCTGCCAGTAACTGAGGGTGGCCCGGGAGAGCGGGGTGCCGGCCTCGCGCAGCCGCTCCCCTATCTCGTCCAGACTCAGCGACTGGTGCGCGATCGCATCCGACAGGATCGCGGCGAAGCGGGGGCCATAGCCCCGCTCGGAGGTGGCGGCATCGCTGGGCATCCAGCCTCCCATCGTCTGGACGGTGTGTGCGGGCGGACCCCCGGCGGTGAAATTCTGCCACCGGCGAGCCCGCCCGGCGCCGGTCCTTCCCCCGAGAAGGACCGGCACTCAGGTCACTTCACCCAATCCGCACCCTTAACGCAAGTTAAATCACTGATAAGACTAAATTCAGTTGATGCTACCCGACATTGCCGTGGTGCGGCGGCCGTTCGGCCAGCAGCCGTCGCTCCGCTGGGCCGATCACCTTGGGGCCCTGATGCCGGGTGACCACCAGCCCGTCGACTCCCAGCAGCTGTCGCACCTCCTTCACCACCGCGGCGGTGCGCGCGAAGCCCACCGGGGCAAGCTCCTCCCGCGGGACGACGAAGGGCCAGGGCAGCCCCTGGTGCTGGCGTTCCTGCCGCAGGTGGGCGATCCGCCCGGCGTCCCAGCCCAGCCGGGCCAGGAAGTCCACCAGGTCCTGCGGGCTCTGGGTCGAGCCCGGGGCCGGGACCGCCGGGCGCTCGCCGGTCAGGGCGAGCGCCACAGCCGTCGCCAGCGAGGGGGCGGGCTGGTTCACTCCGCCTGCTCGGCGGCGCCGTCCAGCGCGACGTCGCCCTCCAGCACCGTGCCGTCGGGCACGCTGGCCGGCGCCTTCGCGCTCACGGTGACATCCCCCACGACGGCCACGTCCCGGCCGAAGGCGACCTCACCGGTGACCGTCAGGGAGCTGGCCCGCTTCAACGACGGCGCCTCGGGCATCAGCCGGGTGAAGTCCTGCACCAGCTTGTACGGCTTGTCCAGGGTGATCGCCGGGGTCTTGGCCTGGGCCACCAGGTGCCCCTCCTCGTCGAACTCGTACAGGTCGGAGCGCAGCAGCAGCAGTTCATTGGTGGTCTTGACCGGCAGGAAGCGCTCCCGGCCGACGCAGATCGCCTGCGCTCCGGGGAAGACCTCGATCGCGGCCCCCATGGCGCTCTCGACCTGGATCACCTTCGGCGACGAGGGATCGGCCGGGTCGACGGTCTTCTCATTGCGGATCAGCGGCAGCCCCAGCACTCCCTTGCGCTCGGCCAGCGTCTCGCGCAGCACCTGCAGGTCCATCCACAGGTTGTTGGTGTGGAAGAAGGGGTGGCGGTGCTCGTCGGTGAAGTAGTCCATCTCCTCCGGAGCGCACTGGGCGGTGTCGCGCAGCACCAGCTGACCGTCGGCCTTGCGCACGGCCAGGTGGCCACCCTTACGGTCATTGATGGTGCGCACGCACACCTCGGCGGCGTAGGGGGCACCGGAGCCGGCGAACCAGCCGGCCACCCGGGCATCGGGAGTTGCGCCCAGGTTGTCCCCATTGGTCACCAGCGCGTAGCGGAATCCCTTGTCCAGCAGGGCGTCCAGGATTCCGGAGCCGAGCAGCGCCGGGTACAGGTCACCGTGGCCGGGCGGGCACCACTCCAGGCTCGGATCGGCCGGCCACTCCACCGGGGTCAGGTCATCGGCGCGCAGCTTGGGCTCCTGGTTCTGCAGGAAACCCAGGGGCAGGTCCTCCACCGCCAGCTCCGGGTACTTGGCCAGCGCCGCCAGAGTGTCGTCCTGGGTGCGGAAGGAGTTCATGAACAGCAGCGGGATCCGGGCGTCGTAGCGCTTCCGGGCGGCCAGCACCTGCTGGACGATGATGTCCAGGAAGGTCTTGCCGTCGCGCACCTCCAGCAGGTTCTTCGCCTTGTCCAGGCCCATCGAGGTGCCCAGCCCACCATTGAGCTTGATCACCACCGTCTGACCCATCGCATCGCGTGCCTGCTGCTCGCTGACCTCGACGTCGTCCAGCATCGGCGGCGCGGTCATCGGCTCGATGCTGTCTTCCCGGATCAGCCCGGTTTCACCGGATTCCAGCTGCTGGTAGTAGTGGCTGAACACCTCGACGGCAGCGTCACTGACCCCCGCGGTGCGCATCTTGTCCCTTGCACGTTCTAGACCGTTGGCACTCATGCTTCGATCCTAGGGGACCGCGGATCGGGACCGGCTGGGCGGTGGCTGTCGGTGCGCTGTCACGCCCGGAACGGGGCTTGGCTGGACACCATGAGACAAGGGAAGGCGATGCCGCGCGCGGGCCGAAGCCGTCTACCCACCCCCAGGAGACATGCGTCGCGCGGCATCGCCTTCTGGCGCCTCACACTAGGCGGCGACGGGTCAACTCCCGGGGCGCATCGTGGCTGGCCAGAGGGCCTTCAGGCCGTCCTCAGCCCGCCCCCCGGAGGGGAACGGACACGTGGCGACCCTGGGAAGATTCGAACTTCCGACACACGGTTTAGGAAACCGTTGCTCTATCCCCTGAGCTACAGGGCCACGGCACCCGGTGACGGGCGCTCGGTAGAGAATACGACGACGCGGGTGGGCCGGGCGAATTGCCCAGCCCACCCGCGGGCCTCGTCAGCGGCCGCAGTGGCTTCGACAGCCCAGTCACCGTCGGGCGCAGCCATCAGACACGTCGGCCAGCACCAACGTCAGTCCTGGCCACCGCCAGGATCAGCCCTGCTGCTTGGCGGCTTCCTGCTTGAGGGAATCCATGTCCAGACCCTTGATCTGCTCCACCAGCTTGTCCAGCTGGGTTCCGTTGAGCAGGCCGGACTGGCGGAAGACCAGCATCCCCTGACGGAAGGCCATGATGGTGGGGATGGAGGTGATCTCCAGCCCGGCGGCCAGATCGCGCTCGGCCTCGGTGTCCACCTTGGCGAAGGTGACGTCCTCATGCCGGCCCGCAGCCTCGTCATAGATCGGGGCGAAGCGCATGCACGGGCCGCACCAGGAGGCCCAGAAGTCAACCAGGACAATCTCGTTGTCCTTGATGGTGCTGGCAAAGCTGTCGGTGTTCAGGGCCACGGGAGCCATGTGGAATACCTTCCCTAGGATTTTCGGGTGACGTTTTCAGGGGGCAGTCCGTAGTGCTGCGCCCATCGACTGGTTCAACCATGCCCCAGCGACGGATATTCCGCGGCCGCGAGACGCTTGCCGCCACCATGCGTCCGGTGGACGGCCAGGCACCAGCGGCTGGGGCTTGGGGCGCCTGCCGGGTGCGACCAGGCCTTCGCTGGCGTCGGGGACTCGGCGGGCGCTATTTGAGAGCGACGATTCGTCGCAGCGGCACCGGCACCTGCACGACGCCCTGCTTGTCGGCCCGCCTCACCATCCAGTCGACGGCCTGCTGACGCCGCTCGGGGTCCAGGTCGGGCAGGTGGAAGGCCCGCAACAGCAGCTCGGCATCCTCCCGGTTGGTGACGTCGTAGTGGTAGCGCTCCCGGGCGTCCTCCGCCTTGCGCAGCCCGTGTGGCGCCAGCAGCTTGCTCACCCTGAGCTCCACGCTGCTGGGGAACTGTGGCGTCCCCTGGAGCAGTCGGGTCAGCTGCCCGGCCACCTTGAGGTCCTTGACGTTGAGCGGACGGACGGTGGGCACCAGCCCGACGAAGACCCCACCCGGCCGCAGCACCCGGGCCACCTCGTCCAGGAAGTCCTCGGTGGGGTGGATCATGGCCCAGCCCAGGGTGCTGACCACCGCGTCGAAGCACTCGTCGGAGAAGGGCAGGGCGCGGGCGTCGCCCTGGACGAAGGGCCCGGGCCCGGTGGCATTGGCCAGCTCCGCCGACGACTGGTCGAGCCCCAGCACGGTCCGACCATCGGACGCCAGCTCCCGACCCATGGCTCCGGCCCCACACCGGATGTCCAGCACCCGGGTGGCTTGGGCGCTCACCGCCCGGGCCAGCCAGCGGTACGGGTTGTGGTGCCCGGAAATGCAACGGGAGAGCAGGGCATCGGCAATGCCGGGCCGCTCGGCTTGGAAGTCCGCCAGATAGGAGCTCCAGTCATCCATGGGAACAACAGTAGTGAACGGCGGGCCTCGCAGACCGCTCCGCCCCCATCGCACTCAGCGCGATCGGGAGCGGCCACTGGGGAGGCGGATGAGGAAGTGGCGGGGAGGGTTCATCGGGTCAGGAGCGTGCGCGGCGCAGGGCGGCGATGATGTCGTCGCCGATCTCCCGCAGCAGGCTTCCCTGGCCGATTCGTTGGCCCGCGACGGTGGTGATCAACGCGGACAGGCCGGGCAGCGCCTCGTCGGGGTCGGTAGGGACCGCCCCGATCAGCGGGTTGCTGCCGTCGGCCCAGGGGACGGTGAGCTTCTCCCAGGTGCGCAGCCACCCCTCGGAGATCTCCGCCACCGACGGCACCCCGAAGAAGTGCCCCACCGGGGCGTGGTGGCGCAGCGCCACCAGCGGGCTGTCCAGGTAGACCAGCGCCAACCGGAGCCGGGCGTCCAGGTCCCGCCGCTCCGCCCGGCTGCCCTGCAGCACCCACCCGCATGGGTTGGGGCAGGTGGGCCCCACGTCGGGCCGCTCCCCCGCCTCGATGGTCTGGTGGTTCATGGCGCAGACGGCCAGGGTGTCGCCCAGCCGGGAGTGGAACTTGTCCAGATAGCTGGTGAAGCCCACCTGGTCCCCCTGCGCGGCATTGATCGCCCGCTTGGCAGTGGCGCGCATCGCGGAATTGTGCGGGCACGACGGGTCGTCGGTGCCCCACCGCTCACCCACCTGCTGCCCCAGCCGCAGCGGGTCGCCGCCGTGGCCCAGCCGCCCCTGCCAGGCCAACTGGCACAGGTACTCGCCAATCAGGTGCGCGGTCACCACCAGGCTCTGGGGCTCGCCGCGCTCCGATCGCAGGTTGAGCACCTCCAGCATCAGCTCGTACAGGGGCACCAGGGAGCCCAAGGCCCCGCGATGAGTCTCCCGCGGTCCGTGCGGGAAGCCGGAGTCCCACAACCGCTCGGCCCAGGCCCGCTCGGGCACCGTCTCCGCGATCTGCCCAAAGTCCTCCGCGTCCAGGGACAGCACCCGCTGGGCGACGCCCGCCAACTGGTGCGCCTCCAGGATCGCCGGGTCGCTGTCACCGGAGCGGATCCGGCCGGCCAGCATGGACAGGGCCGCGTCATACCAGTGCTGCTCACACAGCTGGATCAACGCCTCCGACGAGATCACGGCGCGCCCCCGGCGCCGGCCGCGAGGGCCGTCATGCCCGGCTCACGAACAACCCCTCGGCCACGCCGAGCGGAATATCGCAGCTGGCGCCGTCGGCGCGCAGCACCACGACGCCGCCCTGACCAGTGGCCTCCAGCTCACAGCCCGGGACAATCCCGGCCTCCGCCAGCACCTGCAGGGTCTGGTCATCGGCCTGGCTGTTCTCGCTCATCCGCCGCAGCACCACCCGCACCGGCTCGCCGGCCAGCACTTGGGGCAAGGGCTCGACTCCCTCCCGGAAAGTCCCCCCGGTGGTGGCGCCACCCAGCGCCTCCAGCCCGGGGATCGGATTGCCATACGGGGATTCCTGGGGATTGGACAGGATCTGCACCAGCCGCAGCTCCACGTCGTCGGAGATCACGTGCTCCCACCGGCAGGCCTCGTCGTGCACCCGGCTCCAGTCCAGACCGATCACGTCCACCAGCAGCCGCTCGGCCAGCCGGTGCTTGCGCATCACCGCGACGGCCAGCTCCTGACCGGTGGCGGACAGCTCGATCCGCCGGTCGCCATGCACCGTCAGCAGCCCGTCGCGCTCCATCCGGGCGACGGTCTGGGAGACGGTGGGACCGCTCTGGTGCAGCCGCTCCGCAATCCGGGCACGCAGAGGCGTGATGCCCTCCTCCATCAACTCGTAGATGGTTCGCAGGTACATCTCGGTGGTGTCGATCAGCTCATTCACGGCGCTCCCTCTGCAGTCCCTGTGACGAATATGTCAGGTCAGGCCGGTTACAGCCACTGCCCCCGCCGCATGACGGCGCGCAGCTGACCATCCTCACCCACCACGCACAGATCGGCCCACTTGCCGGGCTCCAGCGTGCCCACCTCGTCCAGGCCATGAGCCCGTGCCGGGTTGGTGCTGGCCAGGCGCGAAGCCGTGCGGAAATCGTAGCCACAGGCCAGCACAAAGGCGAAGGCCCGGTCCATCGTCAGGGTTGAGCCGGCAATCGCGCCGGCGCTGCCGTCCGGGTTCACAATCCGGGCGGTGCCGTCGCGCACCTCCACCGGCAGGGCCCCCAACTGGTAGCGGCCGTCGGCGCAGCCGGTGGCGCTCATCGCGTCGGTGACCAGCAGCACCCGTTCCGCCCCGGCCGCCTCGACGGCTAGCTGGACGATCTGGGGGTCCAGGTGCACCCCGTCGCAAATCAGCTCGACCCACACCGACGGATCGTTGAGCAGCACCGGCACCGGCCCCGGTTCGCGGTGGTGCACCGAGCGCATCGCATTGAACAGGTGGGTGGCCACGGTCATCCCGGCTTCCACCGCCCGACGGGTGACTTCGGCATCCGCGTCGGAATGCCCGAAGGCGGGGATGATCCCGGCCTCACGGAAGCGGGCCACGGCGCCGAAGCCGTTGCCGCGCTCCGGCGCCAGGGTGACCATCTTCACAGCCCCGCCCGAGGCCTCGATGATCTGCTCGACGGCCTGCCGCGTGGGGTCCATCAGCAGTTCGGTGGGGTGGGCCCCCTTGCGTTCCTCGGCCAGGAAGGGCCCCTCGATGTGGATGCCCTGCAGTTCCCCCGCCTCCACCACCGCGCGCAGCCGGGTGATCTGCTCCACGACGGTGGGCATCGGGGCGGTGACGGTGGAGGCGAACAGGGTGGTGCTGCCGTGCCCGCGGTGGTGCCGGATGGCCGCGGCCACCTGGTCCTGGTCCGGGCTGGTGAAGTCGGCGCCCGCTGCGCCATGGCAGTGGGTGTCCACGAAGCCGGGCACCAGATGTCCGTCAAGCAGTTCGGCCGCCGGATCAACCCCGTCGCGAACTGACGCGATCCTCCCGTCGACGATCTCCAGGGTGTGGGGGCCCTCGGCGTCGTGGACGCCGGTCACCACCTGATGGCTGGCCAACAACATTGTGGTCTCCTGCTCGTGTCTTGTGATGGGTGTGGTGGACGGTCAGCGCTTCAGCGCGACGACGGCTCCCGCGGCCGCCGAGATCAGCCCCGCCAGGGCGAGGGCCCACAGGGTGCCGCGGTTCTTGGCCAGGGCGCTGCCGGTGTCACCGGGGGCGCCGCCAGCGGGGGCACTGGCGGCCGGCGTCGGGCTGGGGGTGACCGGCTCCTGGGTGGTGGGTTGCGTCACCGCCGCCATCACCACCGGGGAGTCCGGGCCGGAGGCCAGCAGCCCGCTGCCGGCCAGGTCAAGGGTGAGTGCCTGACCGCGGCCCTGGGCCTCGGCGGGCAGGGGCGCGGAGGCGGTCTGCGCCACCCGCTCGACGTCGACGACGTGCAGCCCGACATCGCTGCGCAAGACCAGGCTGGCGTCATCCGCGCTGAAGGTCATGTCGCTGACCTCCGGCACCAGATCGGCCACCCGGGTGAGCTTGTTGGCCACCCCGCCGGGGACGGGTTCGGCCTCGGTGCGGTAGAGCCCGGGCCTTTCACCCCGGGTGGCCAGGTAGATCCGGTTGGTGCGGCTGACCGCCATCGCCCGGCAGTCGTGGGGGCCGTCGGGATAGGTCAGGGTGTAGTGCCGGTACTGGGCCTCGCCACCCAGGGTCAGGTCCCCGAAGCGATAGACGCTCACCTTCGGCCGGTTGCCGGCCGGGTCACCGACGTCGCCCACCCAGACCCGGGAACTGCGATAGGCAATGGCCTGCACGTCCACGGGCCTGGCGCCGTAGCGCACATTGCCCCGCAGGGTGCCGTCGCCGCCCAGGGCCTGCACCCGGCCGGTGGTGCGCTCCGGCACCCAGTACTGGCCGTGTTCCGGGTCGGCGGCCATCCCCACCACCTGGGTGAGCTGTTCGTCCGCAGTGAACCCGTCGGCCGCCCGGGCCGACGGGGTGCCCCCGAGCGCCAGCAAAACGCCCAGGAGGCCGGCACCCAGTGCCCTGGCGGCCGGGGCCCCGGCGGTCAGCACACGCACGGGCACCGCGGGACGCGGCCCACGACGTCGCGAGGGTTCAGCCATGCTTCTTCCTTCATCCAGGGACGCCACCCGACGGCGTCGGTGATGCCGCTCCCGGCCGGTCCGGTCACTGCAGCGCCGCACCCAGGACCACCAGCAGGACCAGGGCGGCGAGCACCCCGGAGACGACCAGACGACGGGAGCGCGGATTCACGACTGACACCTTATGCCCGTTGCGGAGCCACCGACGGCCACCGAACAGCGCCACTGAGCGAACGGCACGGTGGCCCAGCAGCATGATGGGCGAACAGCCCGGGGAGAACAGCAGGTGGACGCAGCGCACGGGAGCAAAGGGGAGCCTGAGCGGCTAGCTTGGGTGCCATGGGCGAGTTGCGGATGTATGCCATCGGGATCGACGAGGTTCGCGACATGTTCGGCGCCACCCCACAGGTGGCCGGCCGGCTGCGCACGATCGCCTCGGAGGCCTTCCGGGTGCCCCGGGTTGGGCAGGCCTCTCCCGGGCGCCTGGGCAAGCTCGGGCCGCTGTTCCGGCGAGCGCCCGATGCCCCGGTGATCCCGCCGGGCACTCCCCTGCCGTCGGACATCGAGACCCTGTTGGCCGGACGCTTCGTCGCCCCGGAGCGGTTGCGGGTCAGCTGGCGAGTGGTCGACGTCTGGCTGGCGGAACGCAGCTGGGCCCGTCACAGCCTGGACCGCAGCGCACCGGAGATCGACCAGCTGGAGTTCGAACTCACCCGGGCCGGCCTGCCCAGCCAGTACGGCGTGCGCAAGCTGATGGCCCTGGACGCCCAGCTACCGCTGCGCCCCGCCACCGGGATGACGGTGGGCTACAGCAAGCATGCCCATGTGCTGGCCAGCGGCCGGGCCCTGTCCGACTGCCTGCCCCAGGTGCAGCAGCACAGCCGGGAACGCGCCCAGCGACTGGCGGACTTCCTGCTGGGCTTCGAATCCCTCGCCGGGCAGGCCCAGGCCGATCAGCGCCCGGCGCCCGACCTGTTCGTCACCTTCGACCGCGACGACAGCCCTCCCTGACCGGGCCACGACGGCCGACGACCGGGTGTGGGTCCGGCCCGACAACCCCTCGACAAGCTCAGGGACCGTGGTTGGGTTCGGCTCGGGCACCGTGGCTGGGTTCGATCAGCCACCGCGGCGAAGGACACAGCCCACGCAACCACGGCGGCCGAGCCTGTCGAGGCCATTCGACGGCGCAACACCATGTCCCCTCGACAAGCTCGGCGACCGTGGCCCAGCCGGATCAGGCCGGGTCGACCACCAGCAGCAGGTCACCGCCTTCCAGCTGGGTGGTGGTGGCCACGGCAATCCGCTGCACCGTGCCGGCCACCGGGGTGGTGATGGCGGCCTCCATCTTCATCGCCTCGATGGTGGCGACGGTCTCGCCCGCGGCCACCTGCTGACCCTGGCTGACACTGACCGTGACCGCCCCGGCGAAGGGCGCGGCGACGTGGCCCGGGTTGGACCTGTCCGCCCGCTCCACCGTGGCCGCCTCCGCCTTGATCGAGTTGTCCCGCACCCGCACCGGCCGCATCTGCCCGTTGAGCAGGGCGTGCACGGTCCGCTTCGCCTTCTTGTCCGGCTCGCTGATGGCATCCAGCTGGAAGATCAGGCTGACGCCCTTGTCCAGGTGCACGACCTGCTCCTCGCCATGGCGCAACCCGAACAGGTAGGGCAGGGTCGGCATCGCCGACAGGTCGCCATAGGTCTCCCGATAGGTCTCGAAGTCCTTCGTCGGGCCGGCGAACAACAGCCGGTTCAGGGTCTCCTGCCGGACCCGGCCGGGTTCGGCCAGCAGGTCGAGGTCTTCCGGCGACACGTCGGTGATCCGGACCGGCTGCTTGCGACCCTCCAGCGCCTTGCTGCGGAAGGGCTCCGGCCAGCCGCCCTCGGGCTGCCCCAACTCCCCGTTCAGGAAGCCGATCACCGAATCCGGGATGTCGAAGGCGTGCGGATCGGCCTCGAAGGCGGCGGGCTCGGCGCCGACGGCCACCAGGTGCAGCGCCAGGTCACCCACCACCTTGGAGCTGGGCGTCACCTTCGTCGGACGGCCCAGGATCTTGTCCGCGGCGGCGTACATCGCCTCGATCTGCTCGAACTTCTCCCCCAGGCCCAGCGCGATCGCCTGCTGGCGCAGGTTGGACAGCTGGCCGCCGGGGATCTCGTGGTCATAGACCCGGCCGGTGGGCGACGGCAGGCCGGACTCGAAGGGGTGGTAGACCTTGCGCACCGCCTCCCAGTAGGGCTCCAGCTCCGTGACCGCCCGCGGGTCCAGCTTGGTCTGCTTGCCGGTATTAGCCAGGGCCATCACCAGCGCGGAGGCCGGCGGCTGGCTGGTGGTGGCCGCCATCGGGGCGCTGGCGACGTCGACGATGTCCACGTCCACCCGGATGGCCTCCAGCAGGGTGGCCAGCTGGCCGCCCGCGGTGTCGTGGGTGTGCAGGGCCAGCGGGATGTCCGGGAACTCGTCGCGCAGGGCGGTGACCAGCTTCACCGCGGCCGGCGGGCGCAGCAGGCCGGCCATGTCCTTGATGGCCAGGATGTGCGCCCCGGCCTCCACGCACCGTCGGGCCAGTTCCACGTAGTAGTCCAGCGTGTAAATGGTCTCCGCCGGGTCGTTCAGGTCGCCGGTGTAGCACAGGGCCACCTCGGCGATCGCGGTCTTCGTCTCCAGCACCGCCTCGATCGCCGGGCGCATCTGCTCCACGTCGTTCAGCGCGTCGAAGATCCGGAAGACGTCGACGCCGGTCGCCGCGGCCTCCTGCACGAAGGCCTTGGTGACCTCGACCGGGTACGGGGTGTAGCCGACGGTGTTGCGGCCGCGCAGCAGCATCTGCAGCAGCGTGTTGGGCATGGCCTCACGCAGCTTGGCCAGCCGCTCCCACGGGTCCTCGCCCAGGAAGCGCAACGCGACGTCATAGGTGGCGCCGCCCCAGCACTCGACGCTGTACAGTTCCGGCAGCATCCGGGCGTAGTAGGGGGCGACGGTCAGCAGGTCACGGCTGCGCACCCGGGTGGCCAGCAGGCTCTGGTGGGCGTCGCGGAAGGTGGTGTCGGTCACCTCCACTCCGCTCTGCTGGCGCAGCTGGCGGCTGAACTCCTGCGGCCCCAGCTCCAGCAGCCGGGTGCGCGGCCCGTCGGGCACCGGAGCGCCCAGGTCAACCCCCGCCGGCAGCTTCTCCGCCGGGTCAAGGGTGGTGATCGGTTCCCCATTGGGCTTGTTCACCGTCACGTCGGCCAGCCAGCGCAGCATCTTGGTCCCGCGGTCGGCCGGGGTGCGGGCGCTGAGCAGGTAGGGCCGCTCATCGATGAAGCCGGTGGAGATCAGCCCGGCCTCGAAGTCCGGCTCGTCCAGCACCGCCCGCAGGAAGGGCATGTTGGTGCTGACACCGCGGATCCGGAACTCGGCCAGGGCGCGGCGGGCACGGCTGATCGCGGTGTGGAAGTCCCGGCCACGGGCGGTCATCTTGACCAGCATGGAGTCGAAGTGGCCGCTGATCTCCACGCCGGTGGCCACCGTGCCGCCGTCCAGCCGGATGCCCGCCCCGGAGGCGGAGCGGTAGGCGGTGATGGTGCCGGTGTCCGGGCGGAACTGGTTGGTCGGGTCCTCGGTGGTGATCCGGCACTGCAGGGCGGCGCCGCGGATCTCCAGGCTGTCCTGGGAAAGCCCCAGATCGGCCAGGCTCTCGCCCTCGCAGATCCGCATCTGGGCCTGCACCAGGTCGACGTCGGTGATCTCCTCGGTGACGGTGTGCTCCACCTGGATCCGGGGATTCATCTCGATGAAGTGGTGCTCCCCCGCGCGCGGACCCTCCGTCTCCACCAGGAATTCCACGGTGCCAGCGCAGGAGTAGTTGATGGACTGGGCAAACTTCACCGCGTCATTGCACAGCGCCGCGCGCAGCTCGTCGCTGATGTGCGGGGCGGGGGCAATCTCAATCACCTTCTGGTGACGGCGCTGGATGGAGCAGTCCCGCTCGAACAGGTGCATCACATTGCCCTGCTGGTCGGCCAGGATCTGCACCTCGATGTGCCGGGGCCGCCCGACGGCCTGCTCCAGGAAGACCGTCGGGTCACCGAAGGCGCTCTCCGCCTCCCGCATCGCGGCGCCCAGCGCCTCGGCCAGGTCCGCTGCGCTGTTGACCCGACGCATGCCGCGCCCGCCACCA
This sequence comes from Luteococcus sp. H101, assembly GCF_038433155.1. Lineage (NCBI taxonomy): Bacteria > Bacillati > Actinomycetota > Actinomycetes > Propionibacteriales > Propionibacteriaceae > Luteococcus > Luteococcus sp. H101. The sequence continues at coordinate 52,054 of NZ_JBCDMW010000028.1, read as the reverse complement.
CCCGCGACGGCCTTGACGAAGATCGGGAAGCCGATCTCATCGGCCTGGGCGGTCAACCACTCGACATCCGTGGACGGCTCGCACGAGCGCAGCGTCGGAATCCCGGCGGCCTTGGCGGCGGCCAGGGCGCGCACCTTGTTGCCGGCCAGCTCCAGCACCTGCGGCGGCGGCCCGACGAAAGTGATCCCGGCGTCCACGCAGGCCTGCGCCAGGTCCGGGTTCTCGCTCAGGAAGCCGTAGCCGGGGTAGATCGCGTCGGCGCCGGACTCCTTGGCCACCCGGATCATCTCGGCGATGTCCAGGTAGGCCCGCACCGGGTGCCCCTGCTCGCCGATCAGGTAGGACTCGTCGGCCTTGAGCCGGTGCTCGGAAGCCCGGTCCTCATAGGGGTAGACGGCGACGGTCTTTCGCCCCAGCTCATAGGCGGCCCGGAAGGCGCGGACGGCGATCTCGCCACGGTTGGCAACCAGCACTTTGGAGAACATGCCGCCAACCTAGCGGCCGGGTCCGACAATTCCGGACCCGTCTCACCGCTGTGACATTTGCCACACTCGCCCGACCAGGCGTGCCGCCCGCCCCGCACAGCTCAGGCGCGACGAGTGGCCACCAGCCCGACGGCACACAGCTCCTGGCGATGCTGCGCGAAGGTGCGTCGCATCTGCTGCACCCGACGCCGGGCCTCTGGCTTGCGGGCCAGGTTGAGCAGGATCCGCGCCAGACCCAGCGGACCCTCGTCGGCCAGCATCCGCTTGGGCTCCAGCAAGGCCATCGGAGCGGTCTGGTGCCAGGACACGTCAAAGCCCGCCTCGTCGAAGAGCGTGGTCCACTCCGCGACGGTCAGCGGCCGGGCATTCACCTTGATCGCCCGGGCAAGATCCTTGCGCACCTGATCCTTGCGCTCATCGGCCAGGCGGTCCGGCCACAGGCCCAGCTCGTGAATGGCGTAGCTTCCTCCCGGCACCAACACCCGGTGGACCTCGGCCAGGATCTCCCGCTTGCCCCGCTCGGACTGCATGGTGAGCATCGCCTCCCCCACCACCAGATCCGCACTGGCATCCGGCAGCCCGGTGGCCTCGGCACTGCCCCGGTGAACCCGTCCCCGCCCACCAAGCACCCCCTCCACAGTGGTGGCGGCCTGCGGATCGCGCTCGACGGCGGAGTAACTGGCCGGATCCATCTCCAGCAGCCGACGGGCCGTGACGCCCATCCCGGGCGCCAACTCCACCACCCGCTTGCCGGCCGGAGCCGCCGCGGCCAGGACGGCCTCGGTCAGCTCCCGACCGCCCGGACGCAGCACCCGCTTGCCCAGCGAGGCCAGCACCCAGTGCCCCTGCTGCCCACCTCCCGGACGCGACTCCGCCTGGACACAGCCGTCGACGATCGGCTGGTTGGTCTTCGCCTGCAGGGTTTCGTGCTCCATTGCCCTTCCCTTCACCGGTTGTTTAGGTTAGCCTTTCCTCAAGCTTTTACTAAGGAGAAATCCGTGTCAAATACAGAACTCCCCGCCGACGACCCGACCATCGGCCACGTCGACCAGGGCTCCGACGCCGGCCAGCAGGACGGCATCTCCACCTACGTCGTCGACGCCCGCAGCCAGTCCGAATCCCGCGGCGGCCGGCCCGGCGCCAAGGCCGTGCTGGACCTGGACACCACCAAGGTGGTGGCCTTCGAGTTCGCGGAGGGCGACGAGCTGAAGGAGCACGCCGCACGCCATCCGGTAATCATCCAGGTGCTCCGCGGTCGGGTGGACTTCACGCTGCCCGACCGCACCGTCGAGCTGGTCCCCGGCTCCCTGCTGCACCTGACCCCCATGCTGCGCCACGCCGTCCGGGCCACCGAGCCGACCACCCTGACGGTGACCATGCTGCTGCCGCACAGCTGACGCCCCCGACCGGGAAACGCGGCGGACCTCATCCGCCGCCCCCCATCCGACTCAGCTCGATCTTGGAGTGCTTAGCTCGGGTTCTAGCCCAAGCTAAGTACTCCAAGATCGAGCTGAGTGCGGCCAGGGGCCGGCACACGCCTGAGACGTGAAGCATCGGGGCAGAACATAGGGCCGGGCGCCCACCACGAGGGTGAATGCGCCCGGCCCTGTACCGGCCCATCCGGCCGGAGACCTGTGTCCAGGACTGGATTCTAGCCCGATTTCGACTACACCGTGTAGTCGACGTGTCGGGGCCGCGTCAGACCCGGTTGATCAGGCTCATCAGGATGCCTTGGCCGAAGTAGACCAGGAATAGGGCGGAGACACCCCACAGCAGCGGGTGCACCTGCTTGGCCTTGCCCTTGATCAGCTTGATCAGGCAGTAGACGATGAAGCCGGCGCCGATCCCCGTCGTGATGGAGTAGGAGAAGGGCATCAGCACGATGGTGAGGAAGGCCGGGATCCCGTCCTCCACGTCGTCCCAGTCCACGTGCGCCACCTGGCTCATCATCAGGTAGCCCACGAAGGCCAGCACCGGCGCCGCCGCCTCCGACGGGATCATGTCCACGATCGGCGTGAGGAAGATCGACGCCAGGAAGGCCAGGCCAGTGACCACCGACGCCAGACCGGTGCGCGCCCCCTCCCCGACACCCGCCGCGGACTCGATGTAGGAGGTGTTGGAGGACACGCCACCCAGGCCACCGGCCATCGCGGCCAGGGAGTCGACGGTGAGGATCTGCTGCAGGTGCGGCGGATTGCCGTTGTCCTGCAGCAGGTCACCCTCCTGGCCAATGGCCACCACGGTGCCGACGGTGTCGAAGAAGTCGGCCAACAGCAGGCTGAAGGTCAACAGCAGCAGGCCCAGGAAGACTTTCCAGGAGAAGTGCCCGCCCGGGCTGAAGGCGCCCAGCATGTCCACCTTGCCCAGGGTGCCCAGGTTGGGGCTGGCAAAGTCGGCGGCGCTGGGGAGCGAGGGCACGTTCAGCGCCCAGCCGGTGGCCTTCTTGCTGCCGTCGGGCAGGAAGGTGGGGCCCACCTTGAAGATGGCCTCGACGATTACCGCGACCACCGAGGTGGTCAGGATGCTCAGCAGCATCGCGCCCCGCACCTTGCGGGTGTACAGCAGCACCAGCAGCAGGAAGCCGAAGATGCACACGGCAATCGGCCAGCCCATCAGGGAGCCGTTGATTCCCAACTCGACGGGTGGGGCGCCGGCCGGCTTGCGCACCACACCAGCGTCCATCAGGCCGACGAAGGTGACGAACAGGCCGATGCCGACGCTGATCGCGGTGCGCATTGGCGGCGGCACGGCCCGGAAGACGGCGGTGCGGACGCCGGTCATCACCAGCAGGGTGATCAGGATGCCCTCCCAGACCACCAGGCCCATGGCCTGCGGCCAGGTCATCTGCGGCGCGATGGCGTAGGCCAGCATCGCGTTCAGCCCCAGGCCGGTGGCCAGACCCAGCGGGTAGCGCCCCCACACTCCCATCAGGATGGTCATCAGGCCCGCGATCAGGGCGGTTCCGGCCGCCACCATCATCTTGGAGTCCGCGACGGCGGCCCAGTCCACCTGGGTGTGGGCCGCGTCCAGGAATTTCGGGGCGCCGGAGAGCAGGTTGCCGTTGGCATCGGCCTCCGAGCCGATGATGATCGGGTTGAGGGCGATGATGTAGGCCATCGTGAAGAAGGTCACCAGGCCACCGCGCACCTCCCGTCCGACGTCGGAGCCACGCTGGGTGATCTCGAACCAGCGGTCGAGCCAGGAGAGTTGGGCGGCGGGGTTCTGACCGGACGGCCGGGCCGCCGGTCGAGGGGATTTCATGACCATGGCGCTCATGGTATTGCCGCGGCCCCGGCCGCCTAGAATTGCGTCCATGAGCGAGTCGCGTGGCCCCGAGCACCATCACTTCGTGCAGGCCCCCATCCGTCCCCTCGACGAGGACGGGGTGACGGTGGCGCGGTTCGGCACGGCCCTGTGGGTGCTGCTCACGCTGCTGTTCTGGCTGCGTCGCGACTCCCTGGCGAGCGCCGGGCAGGGTTGGTGGCTGTGGGTGGGGGTCAGCGGGACGATGCTGGGCCTGATCGGGATCTGGTGGTGTTCCCGCCGTCGAGCCCGCCGGGGATGAGGCCGGTCAGGGCTTGAAGCCGGGCACGGTTCGGCCCAGCCAGGCCGGGTGAGACCGGGCATCCACAGCCGGAAGGTGTGCCCGCCCTGCGTGTTGATCTCCGCGGTGACCATGGCGGGGGCCTTCACCCGGGTCAGGAAGACGTGCGTGCTGGGCCAGGAGTTCGGGTCATCTTTGGCGGTCTGCACATAGAGCGCGACGGGCGGCTTGGCGCGTCGGGCCACCGCAGGCAGGTCCAGCCGGTTGCCCAGCTCCGCGACGGCGCTGGCCGGCGGCTTGGCATTGCCCCACCACGGGCGGAAGTAGCCTCCCAGCACGATCCCGCTGCCAAAGCGCTGCGGGTGCAGCATCGGCAGCGCCGCAGCACACCACCCGCCGGCCGAGTAGCCGGCCGTCGCCCACGCCTCCCGTTGCGGAATCACCCGGAAGCGGGCGGACAGGAAGTCCGGGATGTCCTTGCTGAGCCAGGTCTTGGACTGGTTGGTGCTGTCGGGGCCCAGCTGGCATTCCGTGTCCATTCCCGACGGGGTCACCTCCGGCATCACGGTGATGAAGGGCGCCACCCGGTGCTGGCGGACCAGGTCATCGGTGAGCCGGGTGAGCGACATCCTTCCCTGCCAGACCGAGACGCTGCCGGGCACGCCGTGCAGCGCCATCACCACCGGATAAGCGCGGTGGGCATTGGCCGGGTCGAAGTAGCCCTCGGGCAGCAGCACGTCGACCGGCCAGCCCCGACGGCCCTGGCTGGTGGTGACGGTGAAGCTCTGCAGCCGTTGACCCGGCTTGGGCAGGAGCGGAAGCACCCGGTCATCGACGCGGGTCAGGGCGACCCTGCCGAAGGTGCGGTCGTCCGTCCGGGCGCCGACGGAGGTGTCCTCCACCGGCGCCGGCTCCTCGTAGAGATCGGAGACCTTGGGGAACCAGGCATTGCGCAGGTTGAGTTGCAGCGCCACGGCGGCCATGGCCAGGCCGATGGACAGCGCGATCACGGCGACATTCTTGAGCGCCATCAGCCAGCGGCGACGCAGCCGCAGCATGCTCAGCCAGGTACCCCCAACCAGCGAGAGCACCAGCAGCGCACCCGCCAACCACTGGACATTGGCGTCCAGCAGGTTGACGTCCATCGGCCGCGCGCCCCAGACCAGACCCCCCGCACCCACGTGATTCCCGAGCATCCCACCACTTTCCGTCGTGTCCAACCCGACGATGATCCTCCCCCGCAGAGGGCAGCTGGGTCCGGTCTGCGTTCCTGTGCGACTCCCGGCCACTCTTCATGGTCCGTGGACGCAGGCAGCGGCGCTGCCCCTACGCCGGTGCGCGGAGCCTCCCACAATGCACGAGCGTCACCGCCCTGGCCGAAGCCATGGGTCGGTGACGCCCTGGGGACAACCCGCCGAGGTCAGTCGAACAGGTTGTCGTCGATGCTGATGGTGTCGAAGACTGGTTCGGCCAGCTCCACCCCGCGCTCCTCCGCGACGACGTCGGAGTGCCCGCCGCAGCCATGGTCGATGGCGACGACGCTGGCATCGAAGGGCGAGAACTCATTGGTACAGGCCCCGAACATGGTGCCCAGACCGCCCTGCAGCCGGACAAAGTAGCCACAGGTGACACAGTTGGCGGGGGCCAGCCGGGTGGACTGGTTGTCCGCACCCGCCTCGCCGGCATTCCACCGCTCGGCGGCGACGGCGCGGCCGTGCTGGGAGAGCACCCGCTCACGACCCAGCCCCAGCTCATGGACGACGGCCCGGGTGGCGCTCCACTCGGCCGGGCCGGCGTCGGCGGCCAGCTCGCCGCCGGTGAAACCGGGCTCCAGCCGCGGATCATTGTCCGGGGTGGGCAGCAGTGTGCCCGGGGCGACGTCGCCGGCCTGGATCCGGTCACTCCACGGCACCCACTGGGGCGCCAGCAGGGCCTCCTCGCCGGGAAGCAGCACCACCTCGTTGACGGTGGCGGCCCGGGCCCGGGAGGCGCGCACCATGGTGACCGCCCAGCGCCAGCCGGCATAGGCCGGGTGCGGGCAGTCGAACAGGTGGGTGACGACGCGGTCCTCCTCGGCCACCGTGCCCAGGTGGTCACCGACGCCGAAGTCCTTCGCCTCCTCCAGCGCGGCCTCGCGGGCCTGGTCCACCGCCGCAGAGGTGACGGCGTCCAGCTTGGGGGCCTTGGCGGTGCGCACTGCCGCCATCACAGCTCCAGCTCGTCGGCGACCTTGCGCAGCATCATCGCGATCTGCTTGGAATGCTTGGCATCGGGGTGCCGGCCGTGGCGGTAGCCATTGCCGATCCCGTCCAGCAGCTTGATCAGGTCCTCGGTGATCACGGCCAGCTGCTCGGGCTTCTTGCGGCTGGCCTTGGACAGCGAGGGCGGCGTGTCGATCAGGCGCACGCTGAGCGCCTGCTCACCGCGTCGCCCCTCAATGATGCCGAACTCCACCTTCTGGCCCGGCCGCAGCGACGTGACTCCCTCCGGCAGCACATTGGCGCGCACGTAGACGTCGCCGCCGTCCTCCTTGCTCAGGAAGCCAAAACCCTTCTCCGCGTCGTAGAAACGCACCTTGCCGATGGGCACTTCATCCTCGCTTGGTCGATGTCGCCTGTACCGATGGGCACAGGTTCACAAGAGGATATCTGGCCTGCGCTCCACAAACCACCGTAATACCCCCACCGGGTGCCGGGGACCCGCCCCGGCACCCGGTGCCTCAGGGCTGGATCCTCTGCCACTCAGGCTTGAGCCGCTGGACATCGCGGTACTCGTCGGCGCGCTGCAGCTGGCTGGCCGCGGCCTCGTCCACCACGACGACGACGTGCTGGTGCAATTGCAACGCGGTGGCCGGGCAGTGGGTTCCCAGCGGGCCCTCCGCCATCTGCGCGATGGCCGCGGCCTTGCGTTCCCCGTCGGCCACCAGGACCGCATGGCGGGAGGCCAGGATGGTGCCCAACCCCTGGGTGAGGCAGTGGGTCGGCACCTGGGACTCGTCATCGAAGTAGCGGGCATTGGCCTGGCGGGTGGACTTGGTGAGCGTCTTGATCCGGGTCCGGCTGGCCAGGGAACTGCCCGGCTCGTTGAAGCCGATGTGCCCATTGGGGCCGATGCCCAGGATCTGCACGTCGACGCCGCCGGCCTGCTGGATCGCCTCCTCATAGGCCTGGCAGCTGGCCGCGATGTCGCTGGCCATGCCGTCCGGCACGTGCACCCGGGCCGGATCCATCCGCAGCGGCTCGGTGACGGTGCGCCGGATGGTGTCGGCATAGCTCTGCGGATGGTCCGCGGGCAGACCGACGTACTCGTCCAGGGCGAAGGCGCTGGCCTTCGAGAGGTCCAACTCCTCCGCGCCCACGCGGCGCGCCAGGTCGGTGTAGATGCCCAGCGGGGAGCTGCCGGTGGCCACCCCCAACACGGGGGCCTCGATGCCCCGGATCCAGTGGGTGAGTTGGGCTGCGGCCATCCGGCCGATCTGCTCGGCATTGTCGACGATGATGATCTCCATGACGGCGAGACTAGGCCTGATACCGGCCGGGCAGGCCCATTCGCTCACCCGCCCCGTTCGGATGGACAGCGGCCGTGAGCGATGTGGTCCGGTGGGCCGGGGACGGCTCTTCGGCAGTCTCCTAGACTGGAGGGCATGGCTGACTGGACCGATGGCGCGGAGTACGCACCGGTGGAGCGTCCCGACGCGTTCGCGACGCCGCGGGCCGCCGCGCTGGGCGTCGAGGAGCGGCCGCCCAGCCCCGCCGAGGGCAAGCCGGTCCAGCCGCCGCAGACCTACCAGCAGCCCCAGGTCGCGCCGTTGGAGGAGTTGACCCCGCGAGTGTCGGATCCGCGGGATCCCACCACCCCGTTCAACACCGTGGTGGCCGCGGACTCTGCCTGGGGTGCGGTCCATGCCGGGGGTGGCTGGAATCCGCGGATGCCGCTGGGCCCGACGGCTCCGGATCCGCAGGCCCCGGACTTCCCGCCGCCCTCCGGCGCGCCCAGCCAGGCCACGCCGGCCTTCCCCAGCCCACAGTTCCCGCCCCCCGGAGCCTCCCCGGCCGCCCCGCCGGCCACCCGCGAGCTACCGTTGCCGGGCCAGTTCCCACCACCATCGGGCCAGCCCGCGCCGCTGCCCCCACCACCGGGCCGGCCCGCGGGGCTCCCGCAGCCGGGCAGCGCGCCCCAGTCACCCTCGGCGCAGCCGGGCATGCCACCGCAACCACCGCTGGTGCAGCGGCCCGCCAACCCCTTTGACCCGGCGCCCCGTCCGGGCCAGGCCGGCAACCCGGGCCAGCAACTCGACCCCCGGCAATGGGGCCCGCAGCCGCCGTCACCCCGGCCCACGCCCAGCACGCTGAATGCCCAGACCGTGCTGCGGGAAACCGGCCCGCTGGCCCTGGCCGTGCTCGCCTTCGGCGTGCTGGTGCCCGTCCTCAGCTACCTGATGCTGGTGCTGGGCTCCATCCTCACTCGTCGCCTCAACGCCGGCGGGCAGCTGCTGCGCCAGCTGTTCAGCCTGGCCCTCGCGGTCCTGCTGCTGACCGTGCTCTATGACACGGTGGTGCACCAGGCCTGGCCGCACGTCAACACCCTGGGCCAATTCCTGTGTGGCCTGATGATCCCGGTCAGTCTGGCCTGCGTGTACCAGGACCTGCGCAAGCGGATGCAGCGGTGAGCGGCGCCCGATCCATTGCCGACGTGATCCGTGCCCAGAGCGCGGCCGAACTCGCCGACCTGGTCAGTCTCCGCCCGGATCTGGCCATTCCCCGGCCCCAGGACCTGTCCGAGCTGATCGAACGGGCGCTCGGGCCGGCCTCCACCCAGCTGGCGTTGGAAGGGCTGGATGCCTGGCAGCGACGGGTGGCGCTGGCTCTGGCCGCCTGCCCCGATGCGATCAGCACCCGTCGGCTGGCCGCCCTGATGGCCGCCGACCGGGGCGCGGTGGACCAGGCCGTCCGCGCCCTGCGACGTCGCGCCCTGGTCTGGGGCAGTGAGCGCAGCTGGCACCTGACCCGCAGCGCCCGCACCGCCTTCGGACACTACCCGGCCGGGCTGGCCGGCGAGTCCTCCATGCCGTTGTCCGACGCCGAGATCGACGCCGCGCTGAGCGCCGTCGGGGAGCCCGGGCGCCAGGTTCTGGAACGGCTGCTGTGGGCCAATCCCACCGGCCGGGTGGCCCAGGCCGACCGCCGGGGGTCCGCCCACTCCCCCCGCCCGGTGGATCAATTGCTCTTCCACAAGCTGGTTCGTCCCCTGGACTCCGACACCATCGTGCTGCCCCGGGAGGTGGCGCTGCGGCTACGCGGTGGCCGGCTGTTCGACGACGAGGTGCCCGCCGCCGTCCCGCCCTGGCCGGCGGGTGGCGACTCCCGCCTGGTGGACCAGGCCGGGCTGGGCAGCGCCTTCGAGCTGGTGTCCACCACCGAGGTGCTGATCGACGCGCTGGGCCGGATGCAGCCCCGGCCGCTGGCCACCGGTGGCCTGGCCAAGCGGGACCTGACCGCCCTGTCCCGGGAGGCCGGCGGCGCCCAGCGCACCCTGTTCCTGCTGCTGGTGGCCGAGCGGGCCGGGCTGATTGCCAACGCCGCCAGTGCCTGGCTGCCCACCCACCACTTCGACCAGTGGTTGGAGCTGGACGGTTGGCAACGCTGGCAGCGGCTGCGTGACGCCTGGCTGGCGCTGGACTCGCTGGCTGATGCCGCCGCCCCCGCGCTGGCCCCCGGCAACACCGTCGCCTGGGCCGGTGCGTTGCGCCGGCTGGCAGCCTCCCAGGTGCAGGCCGCGGCCCCCGGAGCACCCGTCGAGGCCGAGCGGCTGGCCGAACGGATCGCCTGGTTGCGGCCGGCCTGGGCCACGCTGGACCTGGAGCCGCTGTGCCGGCAGTTCCTCACCGAATTCGGCTGGTTCGGGCTGGTGGCGCTGGGAAAACGCAGCCAGTTGGCCGACGCCGACGAGGACCCCGGTTTTCCCCAACCGGTCACCGACTTCGTGATCCAGTCCGACCTGACCGCCGTCACCCCCGCCCCGCTGCGGGCCGACGTGGGACAGGTGATGGGGCTCCTGGCCCAGCGCGAGTCCAGCGGCGGCGCCGGGGTCTACCGGTTCACGGCGGACAGCGTGCGGCGCGGGTTGGATGCCGGCTGGACCGCCGACGAGATCCGGGCCTGGATCACCGAGCACTCCATCACGCCGGTGCCGCAGTCGCTGAGCTACCTGGTGGACGACGTCGCCCGCAAGCACGGACAGGTGCAGGTCAGCGCCGTGGCCAGCGTGGTCACCGTGGACGACCCGGTGACGGTCGACGCCATCCTTGGCCATCCCGACGCCCGGGTGCTGGGTCTGCGAAAACTGGCCCCCACTGTGTTGGCGGCCGCGGCGGAACCCGTCGAGCTGGTGGCCTTCCTGCGGGACATGGGCCTGGCACCCGTGGCCCAGGACGCCACCGGCAGCCGATACACCACCCCACCGCCGCGCCGCGCCCGGACCACGCTGGTACCGCTGCAGCAGCCCGCACAGCGGGTGGATGCGGAAGCGGTGGTGGCCGAACTGCTGGCGCGCGACGAGGGACGCAAGCACGCGCTGGCGGCGGGCAGCCTGCTGACCACCCTGACGGACTCGATCGGCAAGCCCGGCTGGTGGCGGTTGGAATACGTCGCCAACGACGGCACCCCACAGAGCGCCGAGGTCCGGGTGCTGGCGCTGTCCGGCGGCACCGCCCGGCTGATGAAGAAAGCGGAGGGCCCGTTCACCCTGCCCGTGAGCCGCATGGTCTCGGTCCGCCCCGCCTGAATCTCCGGGGTCGGCCCGCCGCCGGCCCGGCAACCCCTTGCGCTGCGTCTCGTCGACACTCGCTCGCTCGCGTCTCCTCGCGGAACCGCGCCGCAGGGCTCCGGACCCGACGACGTGCCTCGACTCAGCAGGACGGTCCGGGGGCCGACTTGACCACGACGGAGCCGAGCCGGCAAATGCGACGGAGCCGCCACCCACCCTTCGCAGGGGGCAGCGGCTCCGTCGTGTCCAGTTGTCGTGTTCAGTGGTCGTGCACGGGCGTCGTGCTCAGGCGTTCCCGCCGAACAGGCTGGTGACCGAGCCGTCCTCGAAGACCTCGTGGATCGCCTTGGCAATCAGCGGGGCGATGGACAGCACCTTCACCTTGTCCAGGTCCCGGCAGCCCTCGGGCAACGGCAGCGTGTTGGTGACGATCACCTCGCTGAAGGCGCTCGCCTCCAGCCGCTCCTTGGCCGGTCCGGAGAAGACCGGATGGGTCGCGGCGGCGATCACCTGCTTGGCGCCGTGCTCCATCAGCGCATCGGCGGCCTGGCAAATGGTGCCGGCGGTGTCGATCATGTCGTCCACCAGCAGGCAGGTCTTGCCCTCCACGGCGCCCACCACCTCGTGCACCTTCACCTGGTTGGCGACGTTCACGTCGTGCCGCTTGTGGATGATGGCCAGCGGGCAGCCCAGCCGGTCGGTGAACATGTCGGCCAGCCGCACCCGGCCGGCATCGGGCGAGACGACGACCATCTCGTCGGTGGAATAGTTCTCCTTGACGTAGTCCACCAGCACCGGCAGCGCCCAGAGGTGGTCCACCGGGCCGTCGAAGAAACCCTGGATCTGGGCGGCGTGCAGGTCGACGGACATGATCCGGTCCGCGCCGGCCGCCTTGTACAGGTCGGCCATCAGCCGCGCGGAGATGGGCTCGCGGCCCAGGTGCTTCTTGTCCTGCCGGGCGTAGGGGTAGAAGGGGCTGACCACGGTGATCCGCTTGGCGGAGGCCCGCTTCAGGGCGTCCACCATGATCAACTGCTCCATCATCCACTGGTTCACCGGGGAGCAGTGGCTCTGGATCACAAAGGCGTCGGCACCGCGCACCGACTCCTCGAAGCGCACATAGGTCTCCGAGTTGGCGTAGTCGATGGCCTTGGTGGGCACCAGGTCCACCCCGGTCAGTTCCGCGATCTCCTGCGCCAGTTCGGGGTAGGCACGCCCCGAGAAGAGCATCAGATGCTTGTCATTGGGGCGCTTGACACCGCTCACTTGTAGTCCTCCGGCTTGCAATTGTTCAGCTTCTCCCGGGACGCGGCCACGTCCGGGTGGATCTCGGGGCTGGCCTGGGCCGCGGAACCGGCGGCCTTGGAAGCCGGGCGCTTCTTGCCCACCCAGCCTTCGCTGACGTGCTGACGGCCGCGGGCGACGGCCAGACCACCGGCGGGCACGTCCTCGACGACGGCCGAGCCGGCGGCCACGAAGCCGCCCGGCGCGATGTCCACCGGGGCCACCAGCACCGAGTTGGAGCCAATGAAGACGTTGTCACCCAGGTGGGTGACCGACTTGTTGGTGCCGTCGTAGTTGGCGAAGATCGTACCGGCGCCGACGTTGACGCCCTCACCGATCCGGGCGTCGCCGCAGTAGGTCAGGTGCGGCACCTTGGAGCCGTCGCCGATCTGGGCATTCTTGGTCTCGACGAAGGCGCCGATCTTGCCCTTGACGCCCAGCTCGGTACCCGGGCGGAGGAAGCTGAACGGACCAACCTGCGCGCCGGCGCCGATCACGCTGAGCGAGCCGTGGCTGCGGATCACGCTGGCGCCCTCTCCCACCTCGACGTCGGTCAGGGTGGTGTCCGGCCCGATCACGGCGCCGCTGGCGATGCTGGTGGCGCCCTCCAGGTGGGTCCCGGACAGGATGGTGACGTCCTGCGCGATGTCGACACCCTGCTGGATCCAGGTGGTCTTCGGGTCCTGGATGGTGACGCCGTTCTTCATCCACTTCTCGACGATGCGGCGGTTCATCTCGGCATTCATCCGGGCCAGCTGGACCCGGTCATTGACGCCCTCGGTCTGCCACAGGTCCTCGATCAGGTGCGCACCGACGCGCTCCTGATTGGCGCGGGCGGTGGAGATGACGTCGGTCAGGTACAGCTCGCCCTGCGCATTGTCGGTCTTGAGGTGCTTCAGGCCCTCGTACAGCGTCTCGGCATTGAAGATGTAGATCCCGGAGTTGATCTCGGTGACGGCCTGCTCGGCCTCGTTGGCGTCCTTCTGTTCCACGATCCGGGCAATCTGGTCCCCGTCGCGGATGATCCGGCCGTAGCCGAAGGGTTCCGGGACGTTGGCGGTCAGCACGGTGATGTGGTTGCTCTGCGCGCGGTGCTCCTGCACCAGCTCGACGAGGGTCTGGCCGGTCAGCATCGGGACGTCGCCATAGGTGACCAGGATCTCGCCGCGCAGCTCGCCGAGACCCTGCAGGCCGCACTGGACGGCGTGGCCGGTGCCCAGCTGCTGGTCCTGCACCGCGGTGGTGACATTGGGGGCGATCTCCGACAGGTGCTGCAGCACCTGCTCCCGCTTGTGGCCGACCACCACGACGAGGTGTTCGGGCTCCACCTCTTCGGCGGCGTTGACCGCGTAACTGAGCATGGAATGGCCGGCCACCTCATGCAGGAGCTTGGAGGTGTTGGACTTCATACGCGTGCCGCCACCGGCGGCGAGGACGACGACGGCCGACACACGCTGGGCGGATTCGGGCTGCTGACTGGTCACGTGGCTCCTTCTGGTTCGGCAGATTCCCGCCAACGGCAGGTGGAACCTGCTGCGCCCCGTAGCGACGTGACCCGTGGTGGACCGGCCGCGAGGCTGCTCTTCAGTGCTCCTCGTGAACTCTACCGCCTTCGCACCGTCGCAGAACCGACGACGGGGAGCCCGCCACGCGAAACAGGCCCCACCCCGGAACGGGGCGGAGCCTGTCGAAACCAGCTCCCCGGAGTGGAGTCGAACCACTGTCGCTAATCCTGATTCAAAGTCAGGCGGGCCCTGCCGGCAGACCAACCGGGGAACGCCCGTCGCGAAACGGACTCCGGACACTCTACGGCACCCCGGCCCGGTGGGCCCAGTCCGGCGAGGCCGGGCGATGACAGACCGGCTTCAGCAGGCGCGGGGATTGTCGTTGCGCAGGCCTCGGCCATCACCGCCCGCCACGGGACACGCAAGGGCACGGGAGAACGGAAGGGCACGACGCCGAGATCCGAAGCGACACCACACCCTTCCGGGTGGGAGCACGTATGCGCGGTGTGGGACCATGGCCACATGCCGGAGCGTGAGGACCACAGGGTAGATCCGCAGACCAGTGACTCCGGGACCAACCGGCCCACCCGCACCACCCCCGGCCGCGCGCGCCGGGGCCGGATCCGGATGACCAGCGCCGAGCGCCGGGAACAGCTGATCGGCGTGGCCCGCACCCTGTTTGCCCAGAAGGGCTTCGAGGGCACCAGCGTGGAGGAGATTGCCGCCACCGCCGAGGTCAGCAAGCCGGTGGTCTACGAGCACTTCGGCGGCAAGGAGGGGCTGTACGCCGTCGTCGTGGACCGTGAGGTGATGCGCCTGCACGACACCATCCGCACCGCCCTGACCACGCCCGACGCCAGCTCCCGGGAGCTGATCGAGTACGGCGCCCTGGCCCTGATGGACTACCTGGACGAGCATCCCGACGGCTTTCGGATCCTGGCCCGGGACTCCTCGGTGGTGGCCGCCCAGGGGTCCTTTGCCAGCATCCTGTCCGACGTCGTGACCCGGGTGGAGGGGCTCCTGGCCGCTCCCCTGGCCCGGCACGGCTTCAACCCGGGCTTCGCCGGCACCTATGCCCAGGCTCTGGTGGGTCTGGTGGCGATGGCTGGGCAGAGCTGGCTGGACACCCGGGAACCGGCCAAGGAGGTGATGGCTGCCCACCTGGTCAACTTGGCCTGGAATGGGATGGCCAATCTGGACCCGAACCCGCGGTTGACGGTCCGTGGGGACAGCCCCGCTGCGGAGTCAGCCTCCCGGCGGCGCAACCGTCGCCCGTCGGCCTGAGCGGCCACCGGGGAGTCGTTTCGCCCGCGGCTGCACGCCCGGAAACTGTCGGACGGGTCCGATAGGGTGACCACGAAGGCTGGCACGGCAGCCAGCCCAGGGGAAGCACTGGTCACGGCCGCTCTGGTGAAGATCCGGAGGCAGCCACCGAGCAGCGTTTCCCAGCCATCGACGCCCAGCGTCCAGACGATTTGAGGGGAAGCCCCAGCACATGGCGAAGATCATCTACACCCACACCGACGAGGCACCGCTGCTCGCCACCTATTCACTGCTCCCGGTCATCCAAGCCTACCTGAGCACCGCCGGAGTGGAGGTGGAGACCCGGGACATCTCCCTGGCTGGCCGGATCGCCGCCGCCTTCGGCAAGCAGGATGATGCGCTGGCCGAGCTCGGAGAGCTGGCCAAGACCCCCGAGGCCAACATCATCAAGCTGCCCAACATCTCCGCCTCCATGCCGCAGCTGAATGCCGCCATCGCGGAGCTGCAGGCCCAGGGCGTCGACGTGCCGGACTACGAGTCCGCCTCGCCCGAGGACAAGGCCAAGTACGACGCCGTCAAGGGCTCCGCGGTCAACCCGGTGCTGCGCGAGGGCAACTCCGACCGTCGCGCGCCTCAGGCCGTGAAGAACTACGCCAAGAAGAACCCGCACTCCATGGGCACCTGGAGCCCGGAGTCCAAGACCAATGTGGCCACCATGGACGCCGACGACTTCCGCCACAACGAGCAGTCGGTGATCATGCCCGCCGACGACACCCTCAAGATCCAGCTGGTGGCCACCGACGGCAGCGTCACTGCGCTGAAGGAGTCGCTGCCGGTGCTCGCCGGTGAGGTGATCGATTCCACCGTGCTGCGCGCCAAGGCGTTGGATGCCTTCCTGACCGAGCAGGTCAAGCGCGCCAAGGACGAGGGGGTGCTGTTCTCCACCCACCTGAAGGCCACCATGATGAAGGTCAGCGACCCGATCATCTTCGGCCACGTGGTCAAGGCCTTCTTCCCGCAGACCTTCGAGAAGTTCGGCAAGGATCTGGAGGCCGCTGGCCTGAGCGCCAACAACGGCCTGGGCGGTATCTTCGCCGGTCTGGACGCGCTGCCCAATGGCGCCAAGATCAAGGCCTCCTTCGACGAGGAGCTGGCCAACGGTCCCGCGCTGGCGATGGTGAACTCGGACAAGGGCATCACCAACCTGCACGTCCCGTCGGACGTGATCGTCGACGCCTCGATGCCGGCCATGATCCGCACCTCGGGCCAGATGTGGAATGCCGCCGGTCAGCAGCAGGACACCCTGGCCGTGATCCCGGACAGCTCCTATGCCGGGATCTACCAGGTCGTGATCGACGACTGCAAGGCCAATGGTGCCTTCGACCCCACCACCATGGGTTCGGTGCCCAACGTCGGCCTGATGGCGCAGAAGGCCGAGGAGTACGGCTCGCACGACAAGACCTTCGAGATCTCGGCCGCCGGCAAGGTGCAGGTGGTCAACTCCGCCGGCGAGGTGCTGATGGAGCACGACGTCGAGCCCGGTGACATCTGGCGCGCCTGCCAGGCCAAGGATGCCCCGATCCGCGACTGGGTGAAGCTGGCCGTCACCCGCTCCCGGCTGTCCAAGACCCCCGCGGTCTTCTGGCTGGACCCGGAGCGCGCCCATGACCGCAACCTGATCGAGCTGGTCAACAAGTACCTGGCAGATCCCGAGGTTGTGGGCGACGCCAGCGGCCTGGACATCCAGATCATGAGCCCGGTGGAGGCCACCAAGTTCTCCATCGACCGGATCCGCAAGGGCGAGGACACCATCAGCGTCACCGGCAATGTGCTGCGTGACTACAACACGGACCTGTTCCCGATCCTGGAGCTGGGCACCAGCGCCAAGATGCTGTCGGTGGTGCCGCTGATGAATGGTGGCGGCCTGTTCGAGACCGGCGCCGGTGGCTCCGCCCCCAAGCACGTGCAGCAGCTGGTGGAGGAGAACTACCTGCGCTGGGATTCGCTGGGCGAGTTCCTGGCGCTGGCCGAGAGCCTGCGTCACCTGGGCCTGACCGGCGGCAACAAGCGCGCCGAGGTGCTGGCCGAGGCCCTGGACAAGGCCACCGAGTCCGTGCTGAACGAGAACAAGTCGCCGGCCCGCAAGGTGGGCCAGATCGACAACCGCGGTTCGCACTTCTACCTGGCGCTGTACTGGGCCCAGGAGCTGGCGGCCCAGACCGCGGATGCCGAGTTGGCGCAGGCCTTTGCCAACGTGGCCCAGCAGCTGGCCGACAAGGAGCAGACCATCGCCGATGAGCTGCTCGCGGTGCAGGGCAAGCCGGCCGACATCGGCGGCTACTACCGCCCGGACGAGGAGAAGACCAGCGCGGTGATGCGCCCGTCGGCCACCTTCAATGAGGTGCTCGCCACCCTGTCCTGATGACAGCCCCGATCACCGCGTGAGCGGTTGACCTTCAGCGAGGCCCGGGCGATCCGCCCGGGCCTCGTTGTCCCTGCGCAAGAATCACCCCACGCCGTCTTCAGCCATCATTCAGCGACGCGATACAGTGCCTTGAGGCCAAGGGAGCCCCGCGCTCGACCCCCACACCTAGGCCGAGACGAAAGTAGAGCCCCATGAGCATCGCGCGCACCGGCTCGGCCGTCTTCATCACGGCCGTGGTCGCCTCCGCCATCGTGAACAACTTCGTGCCCATGCACTCGTTGACCCCGCCCGAGGCCACGCCCAGCGTCAGCGCCCCGGCCGTTCCCTCGAGCCCGGCGCCGACGGCGAGCCTCGCCCACCCGTCGGCCAGCGCCACGAGCGAGACCTCCCCGGCCCCGGCTCCGGCCGAGCAGTCGACCGACAGCCAGCCGCAGAGCGAGAGTCCGCAACCGTCGGCCAGCGGCAGCGCGACGCCCACCCCGTCGGCCCAGAGCAGCAGCCCGTCGGCCAGCCCGTCGCAGAGCACCCCGCCGGCCCCGCTCGACGAGAGTTGGCAGACCACCGCCAGCCCGTCGCCCAGCGCGACGGACAGCACCCCGCCCCAGAGCCCGTCGGTGAGCCCCTCGGCCACCGGAACGGCCAGCACTCCCGGGCAGCAGCCGAGCCACAGTGCCCAGCCGACCGGCCAGCACTCGACGCCGGCCACCCCGCCGTCGCAGCGGCCCAGCACGCCGACCCACTCCGAGCAGCCGACATCGCGCCCCAGCGCCAGCCACGACCCCCGGCCGAGCACCAGTCAGCCGACCGCCCGCCCGACGCACACCACGGTGGAGGCGGTGGCCCCCACCGACAAGCCCGGCTGCCCGCACGGCCGGACCCGGGACGGGGACTGCCGCAAGGCCTGAACCGGCCGGGGATTTTGAGGGGGGGTCGTCCCCTCAACTGTCAGAGCAGGTCGTTGATGGTGACCGTCTGTTCGCGGCCGGGGCCCACCCCGATCCCGGAGATCCGGCAACCGATCAGTTCCTCCAGGCGCTTGACGTAGGCCTGGCAGTTGGCGGGCAGGTCCTCGAAGCGCCGGGCGCCGGAGATGTCCTCGTGCCAGCCGTCCAGCATCTCGTAGACCGGCGTGGCCTTGGCCAGCTCGTTGGTGTCCACCGGGAAGTACTCCACCCGCTTGCCGTCGATCTCGTAGGCGACGCAGACCGGGATCTGGTCCCAGCCGGACAGGATGTCCAGCTTGGTGAGGAAGATGTCGGTGCAGCCGTTGAAGGTGGTCGCCTGTTCCACCACCAGGGCGTCGAACCAGCCGCAGCGGCGGGGCCGGCCGGTGGTGGCGCCGAACTCGCCGCCCTCGCTGCGCAGCCGCTCACCGTCGGCGTCGAAGAGCTCGGTGGGGAAGGGCCCCTCGCCGACGCGGGTGGTGTAGGCCTTGGCGATCCCGACGATCCGGTCGATCCGGGTGGGTCCGACGCCGGTGCCGGTGCAGGCACCGCCAGCGGTGGGGTTGGAGGAGGTCACGTAGGGGTAGGTGCCGTGGTCGACGTCCAGGTGGTGGGCCTGAGCGCCCTCGAAGAGCACCACCTTGCCCTCGTCCAGGGCCTGGTTCAGCAGCCGGGCGGAGTCGACGACGTGCGGGCGGATCCGCTCGCGGTGCACCAGCAGCTGCTCCACCACCTCGTCGGTGCGGATCTCCGGCCGGTTGTACATCTTGACCAGCTGGCTGTTCTTGCTGGCCAGGGCGGCCGCCACCTTGTCCCGCAGGATCTCGGTGTCGAACAGGTCCTGCACCCGGATGCCCATACGGTTGATCTTGTCCGAGTAGGCGGGGCCGATCCCGCGGCCGGTGGTGCCGATCTTGCGCTTTCCGGCGAAGCGTTCGGTGACCTTGTCCATGGTCTGGTGGTAGCTGGTCAGCACGTGCGCGGTGGCGGAGATCTTGGGGTGGTTGACCTGGGTGCCGCGTTCGGCCAGCTCGTCCAGCTCGGTGTAGAGGACGTCCAGGTCAATCACGACGCCATTGCCCAGCACGCAGGTGGTGTTGTCATTGAGGATGCCCGACGGCAGCAGGTGCAGCACGGTCTTGGTGCCATTGACGACGACGGTGTGGCCGGCGTTGTTGCCTCCCGAATAGCGGGCACAGAAGTCCACCCGCTCACCCAGCTGGTCAACGGCCTTGCCCTTGCCCTCGTCGCCCCACTGGGTACCAATCACCACGATGCCAGGCATTGCAGCCCTCCAGTCCGGTCGGTGCCGTCCATCCGGTCAGCCGACGCCTAAAACAGGTGAAGCCCCTTGCATGGTTGCAAGCGGGCTCTTGCTGCTCAACTCTATCCCACCCACGCGGTGGCCACCCGCCGCGTCCAACCGGACACGCCGCCCCGCAAAGGGTCACCGGACCGTCACCTGCGGGTCACGCCGATGCCACCTCGGCCGGATTGGGTGGAGCTACTACATCCCGTAGCACGCTCCCCCACTGGAGCCCCTCAAAGGAGAAGGAAGCATGCAGAACCGTCGAATCGCCGCCTCCCTGTGCAGCCTGGCCCTGGTGGCCGGCTTCACCTGCGCCGGCACCAGCAGCCCGGTGGCCGACGCCGCCCAGCCCACCAAGAAGGTCAAGCCCACCAAGAAGCCCAAGGCCCCCAAGAATGTGATCGTGCTGATCGGCGACGGCATGGGCTACAACCAGATCGCCGCCGCCTCGCTGTATCAGAAGGGCCGCTCCTACAAGCAGGCCGTCGGCCAGGAGGGCGCGGTGCGCGAGGTCAAGGGCAAGCCGGTGAACCTGCAGGAGCGCTGGCCGGTGCAGGTGGACATGGCCACCTACTCGGTCAAGGGCTCCTACGACCCGCTGCGGGCCTGGCGGGACTTCGACTACGTGAAGGCCGACCCCACCGACTCCGCCGCCGCGGGCACCGCGATGTCCACCGGCGTGAAGACCTACAACGCCGGCCTGGGCGTCGACCCCGAGGGCAAGCCGGTGGAGAACCTGTCCGAGCGGGCCATCGCCCTGGGCAAGGCCGCCGGCTCCATCTCCTCGGTGCAGTTCAGCCACGCCACCCCGGCCTCCTATGTGGTGCACAACAAGTCCCGCAATGACTACCTGGGCATCGCCAACCAGGAGGTCGCCTCCAAGAT
This sequence comes from Luteococcus sp. H101, assembly GCF_038433155.1. NCBI lineage: Bacteria > Bacillati > Actinomycetota > Actinomycetes > Propionibacteriales > Propionibacteriaceae > Luteococcus > Luteococcus sp. H101. Next base: position 31,645 of record NZ_JBCDMW010000028.1, on the reverse strand, counting down.
GACCGTGATGATGGGCGCCGGAAACCCGCGCTTCGACGACAACGGCAAGCTGCTCAAGACCCCCAAGTACGGCTACATCTCCGAGACGGACTACAAGGGCCTGCAGCAGGGCACCAAGGGCTGGAAGCTGGTGGAGAGCAAGAGCGACTTCCAGAAGCTGACCAAGGGCAAGACCCCCAAGCGGGTCTTCGGCATCGCCGAGGTGGCCACCACCCTGCAGCAGTCCCGCGACGGCGAGTCCGAGCAGCCCTATGACGTGCCGCTGAACAAGAACGTGCCGGACCTGGCCACCATGACCAAGGGTGCGCTGAACGTGCTGGACAACGACCCCGACGGCTTCACCCTGATGGTGGAGGGCGGCGCGATCGACTGGGCCGGCCACGGCAACCAGGGCGCCCGCAACATCGAGGAGACGATCGACTTCAACAAGGCCGTCGCCGCGGTCAACCAGTGGGTGGAGAAGAACTCCAGCTGGGACGAGACCCTGGTGATCGTCACCGCCGACCATGAGACCGGCTACCTGTCCGGCGCCGTCTCCGACCCGAACTGGACGCTGCTGCGCGGCACCAAGGGCCGTCTGCCGCAGCACGCCTGGCACTCCGGGGACCACACCAACCAGCTGGTGCCGGTCTACGCCAAGGGCGTCGGCTCCAAGCAGCTGGCCGCCCGCGCGGTGGCCGGGGATCCGGTCCGGGGCAAGTACCTGGACAACACGGACCTGGCCAATGTGCTGCTCAAGGACCTGTGGGCCAACAAGTCCCAGGCCATGAGCGCCAAGGGCAAGCCCGCCAAGCGCTGACCCCCGGCAGCCCCCAACAGAACTGACCGCAGCTGGCACCGACGCCGGTGCCAGCTGCGGTCATCCATCTGTCCAGCTTCTGCTGGGTTCTCAGCCCTGCTGGCTGAGCACCTGGTAGGCCTCCTCGGAGCTGTCCCGCAGGAACTGGGCGCACCGGTCCGCCTCGTCGGTCTCCCCGATCCGGCCGGCCGCCACGCTCAGCGCCCACAGGCAGCGCAGGAAGCCCTGGTTGGGCACGTGCCGCCACGGCACGGGGCCGGAGCCCTTCCAACCGCTGCGACGCAGGGCATCCAGGCCCCGGTGGTAGCCGGTGCGGGCATAGGCGTAGGCGGTCAGGTCGTCCTCCAGGTTCTCGTCCTGCAGGGCTGCCTCGGCCAGCATGGCCCAGCACAGGCTGGAGGTGGGATGGTCCCGCACCACCTCCAGGAAGTCACCCAGCCCGTCCTTGCTGAGCAGGTCCAGCGCGGGGTCGGTGGGCAGCAGGGTCTCGGGGCCGGTGGCCATCAGGTTCGGGTGCGTCTCGGAAGCCATGAGCCCACTGTATGCAGGCCGGCCCGATCCGGAAATGGCTCGGCGACGGGCGAACCACGTCGAGTGCCGGTGGAACCCCCTTCCGCTCCCTTCCGCCAGGCACGGATTCGACGTGGTGCGCTGGCCCACCGGTCGGGGATCGGCCAGCCACTGAGCCTGTCCCAGCATCCGGAAGCCGTCGGAGCTGAACCCCTCGGGCAGGAGAATGATCCGTCCCCCGGAAGACCCCGGACCAGTGAGGCGGAGAACCTGCATGGACATCATGCGCACCAAGTCGATCGAGCAGTCGCTGCGGGACACCGATGAACCCGAGTACCGGCTCAAGAAGTCGCTGTCTGCACTGGACCTGACCGTCTTCGGCGTCGGGATCATCATCGGGGCCGGGATCTTCACCCTGACCGGCCGGGTGGCCAACACCATGTCCGGCCCCGCGGTGGTGCTCTCCTTCATCGTCGCCGCCCTCTGTTGTGGGACGGCCGCACTGTGCTACGCCGAGTTCGCCGCGGCCGTGCCGGTCTCCGGCTCGGCCTACACCTTCTGCTACGCGTCCATGGGCGAGTTCGTGGCCTGGATCATCGGCTGGAACCTGGTGATGGAACTGGTGCTGGCCGCGGCCGCGGTCTCCCAGGGGTGGAGCTCCTATGTCAGCGTGCTGCTGGGGCACATGGGTTTCAGCCTGCCCGCGCGGTTCAGCCACGGCGGCGTCGTTGACCTTCCGGCCGTCGTCCTGGTGCTGGTGCTGGGCTGCCTGGTCGTGGTGGGGATCAAGGAGTCGATGCGGGTGGAGACCGTGCTGGTGGGCCTCAAGGTGGCCATCGTGCTGTTCGTGATCGTGGCGGGCATCGGCTACATCAATCCGGACAACTACCGGCCCTTCATCCCGGCGGCCGTCCCGGCGCCGGCGGAGGCCAGCGGCCTGACCCAGCCCCTGATCCAGGCCGTGCTGGGGCTGCAGCAGTCCGCCTTCGGGCTGAGCGGGATCTTCTCCGGGGCCGCGCTGGTCTTCTTCGCCTACCTGGGTTTCGACGTCGTGGCCACCGCGGCGGAGGAGACCCGCAATCCGCAGCGAGACCTGCCGCGCGGCATCATTGGCTCGCTGGTGATCTGCACCGCGCTGTACTGCGCCGTGGCGGTGGTGGTCACCGGAATGGTGCGCTATGACCAGATCAAGCCCTCGGCGGCGCTGGCGGAGGCCTTCAGCCACCACGGCAAGACCTGGATGGCGACGCTGATCGCCGCCGGCGCGGTGGTGGGCCTGACCACCGTCGTGCTCACCATGCTGACCGGCTGCGCCCGGATCGTGTTCGCGATGAGCCGGGACCACCTGCTGCCGATGCGGCTGGCCAAGGTGCATCCCACCTACCGCACCCCCTGGCTGATCGCCGCCATCCTCACCGTCGCCATCGCGCTGCTGGCGGGATTCACCCCGGTGGGGCGGCTGGAGGAACTGGTCAACATCGGCACCCTGAGCGCCTTCATCCTGGTCAGCATCGGCGTGCCCGTGCTGCGCCGACGCCAGCCCGACCTGCCCCGACCCTTCCGGGTGCCCGGCTCCCCCACCCTGCCTTTGCTGTCCGCGGCCGTGTGCATCTGGCTCTCCCTCAACCTGGCGGTGGAGACCTGGCTGTTCTTCCTGGTCTGGCTGGTGGCCGGGCTGGGCGTCTATGCGGCCTTCGGCTACCGCCACTCCCGCGTCGGCACCGGGGAGCAATTGCCGCAGGAGCCGGCCAGGGCGCTGGCGGACCACCACTGAGCGCCACCTGTGACGGGGCTGTCGGGCGGTCAATCAGCCTGCGGCCGGGCAGTAGACTCAGCGCGTCATCCCCTCGCTAGTTCGGAGAAAAACTGCATGCCGATCCGCAATGACCTGCGCAATGTCGCCATCGTGGCCCACGTCGACCACGGCAAGACGACCCTCGTCGACGCGATGCTGTGGCAGTCCGGGGCCTTCCGCGAAGGCTCCGACGTCAACAACCGCGTGATGGACTCGATGGACCTGGAGCGGGAGAAGGGCATCACCATCCTGGCCAAGAACACCGCCGTCAAGCACACCCTGACCGACGGCCAGGAGATGCTGATCAACATCATCGACACCCCCGGCCACGCCGATTTCGGCGGCGAGGTGGAGCGCGGTCTGGAGATGGTGGACGGCGTGATCCTGCTGGTGGACTCCTCCGAGGGCCCGCTGCCGCAGACCCGCTTCGTGCTGCGCAAGGCGCTGGCCAAGAACCTGCCGTTGATCGTCGTGATCAACAAGGTGGACCGGCCCGACGCCCGGATCACCGAGGTGATCGACGAGACCTATGAGCTGTTCATGGACCTGGTGGACGACGAGAAGGCCCACCAGCTGGACTTCCCGGTGGTCTTCGCCTCCGCCAAGGCCGGGCGCGCGTCGCTGGAGCAGCCCGCGGACGGCGAGATGCCGGATTCGGAGAACCTGCAGCCGCTGTTCGAGACCATCGCCAACACCATCCCGGCGCCCACCTACACCGAGGATGCCCCGCTGCAGGCGCTGGTCACCAACCTGGACTCCTCCCCCTACCTGGGCCGGCTGGCGCTGTGCCGGATCAAGGAGGGCACCATCACGCGCGGCCAGCAGGTGGTCTGGATCAAGCGCGACGGCAGTCAGCAGACCGTGAAGCTGTCCGAGCTGCTGATGACCGACGCCCTGGAGCGCAAGCCGGTGGAAGAGGCGGGCCCCGGCGACATCATCGCGATTGCCGGCATCCCGGAGATCACCATTGGTGAGACCATCGCCGACCCGGCCGATCCCAAGGCGCTGCCGCTGATCCACGTCGACGAGCCCAGCATCTCCATGACCATCGGCATCAACACCTCCCCGCTGGCCGGCCGCGTCGGCAAGCAGCTGACCGCCCGGCTGGTGAAGGCCCGGCTGGACCAGGAGCTGATTGGCAATGTCTCCATCAGCGTCAAGAACACCGACCGTCCCGACACCTGGGAGGTGCAGGGCCGCGGCGAGCTGCAGCTGGCCGTGCTGGTGGAGATGATGCGTCGCGAGGGCTTCGAGCTGACCGTCGGCAAGCCCGAGGTGGTCACCACGCTGATCGACGGCAAGCTGCACGAGCCCTTCGAGCGGCTCACCGTGGACTGCCCGGAGGAGTTCGTGGGTGCGGTCAGCCAGATGATGGGCGTGCGCAAGGCCCGGATGGAGCAGATGGTCAACCATGGCACCGGCTGGGTGCGGCTGGAGTTCGTGCTGCCGGCGCGTGGCCTGATCGGCTTCCGGACCGAATTCCTCACCGAGACCCGCGGCACCGGCATCATGAACCACGTCTTCGAGGGCCGCTTCCCGTGGGCGGGCGAGATGCGCAACCGCCCCACCGGCTCCCTGGTGGCTGACCGGATGGGCGTCACCACCTCCTACACCCTGTTCAACCTGCAGGAGCGCGGCACGCTGTTCGTCGGCCCCGGCGAGGACGTCTATGAGGGCATGGTGGTGGGCGAGAACTCCCGCCCCGACGAGATGGACGTCAACCCCACCAAGGAGAAGCACCTCACCAATGTGCGCTCCGCGACGGGTGATGAGCTGGAGCGGCTGATCCCGCCGCGCCGGATGAGCCTGGAGGAGTGCCTGGAGTACTGCGCCGAGGACGAGTGCCTGGAGGTCACTCCGAAGGACGTCCGGATCCGCAAGGTGCAGCTGAGCCAGAATGACCGGGCCAAGGTGCGCAGCCGGGCCAAGGCCGCCGCGCTGGCCGCCGCCAAGAACTGAATACTGAAGTTGTGCTGAACCGCTGGCCTCCGTTTCCCGTGAGGTCAGCGGTTCAATCGTCCAAGAACGTGTTGACAGGGGCAATTGGCCCGCCAGCCGTGGAATGATGCCGTCAGGATTGAAGGATTCTCAGCAAGACTCTCAAGATTCACGTGCAACCAACCCGGCCTGGCGGGCGTATTGGGAGTAGGAACTCACACGGAGGGCAAGAAACCATGTCACACAAGATCTCGCGTGCACTCGTCGCGGCGGCTGCTGCCGCGGCCCTGGTGACCACACCCGCTCTCACCGCTCCCGCCCACGCGGCTCCCCTGCCCGCCGCGGACACGGTGATCGCCAAGACCGGCACCCGGAGCAAGACCGTCCAGCAGATCCAGGGCCGCCTCAACGGCCTGGGCTACCTGCCGGTCAGCGCCATCACCGGCTACTACGGCACCAAGACCACGGCCGCCGTCAAGCGCTTCCAGGCCAACAACGGCCTCAAGGCCACCGGCGTGGTGAACACCACCACCAACAACCTGATCATCGCCAAGTACAAGGCCCGCAAGGCGCCCAAGCCGGCCAGCAAGCCGGCCCCGAAGCCGGCCACCGGCTCCAAGATCGTGGCCCGCCCCGGCGACAAGAACAAGACCGTGCAGCAGATCCAGGGCCGCCTCAACGGCCTGGGCTACCTGGCGGTGAGCGACATCATCGGCATCTACGGCCCCAAGACCACCGCCGCCGTCAAGCGCTTCCAGGCCAACAACGGCCTCAAGGCCACCGGCATCGTGGACGTAACCACCAACAACCTGATCATCGCCAAGTACAAGAGCCGCAAGGCCAGCAAGCCGGCCCCGAAGCCGGCCACCGGCTCCAAGATCGTGGCCCGCCCCGGCGACAAGAACAAGACCGTGCAGCAGATCCAGGGCCGCCTCAACGGCCTGGGCTACCTGGCGGTGAGCGACATCATCGGCATCTACGGCCCCAAGACCACCGCCGCCGTCAAGCGCTTCCAGGCCAACAACGGCCTCAAGGCCACCGGCATCGTGGACGTCACCACCAACAACCGGATCATCGCCAAGTACAAGACCCGCAAGCCTGTCACCCGTCCGTCGGTGCGGCTCGACAGCCGCTGCCTGACCGGCCGCGCCATCTGCATCGACAAGGGCGACCAGAAGATGTACTGGGTGATCAATGGCAAGGTGCAGGCCAGCTACAAGGTGCGCACCGGCCGGCCCAGCCTGCCGACCCGCTCGGGTTCCTTCCACGTCTACCTGAAGCACCCCAACTGGTACTCCACCCTGTACCACGTGAACATGCCCTACACCATGTTCTTCTCCGGTGGTCAGGCCGTGCACTACTCCAGCGAGTTCGCTCGGATCGGCTACTCGGGTGCCGGCAGCCACGGCTGCGTGAACATGAACAGCCGCTCCGACGCCCGCTGGCTGTACAACCAGGTCCGCGTCGGCGACAAGGTGATTGTCACCTCGTAGTCCGTCCAGCTCGACACCGGGAACGCCCGTCCTGCCCCGTCAGGACGGGCGTTCCCGCGTCCGGGGGGCTGCCTTCATGACCTCGATGACTCACCCACTATGGAGTGTGGATGGTACCCACCGCAGTCGGTGGGTACCATCCACACTCTGCAGATCTGACTGCGCCCGAGGTGGGTCAGAGGCTGTCGAACAGGCCGGGGACGGCCCGCACCTGACCCACCGGCTCGCCATGGCCGAGCACCGGGGCGGTGGCCAGCTGGTCCAGCTGCTCGCTGCCCAGGCCCAGCCGGGTGAGCAGGGCATGCGCGACGGCCATGGTGCCGCGGGCGCTGCCGTCGTCGGCCTTGATCGCAATCCCCCGGCCGTCGGCCAGACCGATCGCCAGGCAGCCCTCCGCTCCGCCCTTGCACAGCAGGCCCGGCACGGCTCGGTGCAGGGTGACCTCCTCGCGACGGGTGCCAGAGACCCATTCGGGGTGGTTGCGATAGGCGTCGGCGATGGTCTTCAACTCCCCCTCGTCGGCCCCTGCGAACTGGCCGAAGGCGTGCGCCAGCCCGCGCAGGGACATGGAGAACAGCGGGGCGCCACAGCCGTCGACAGTGGGATTGCTGGCCTGGCCGGCCAGCTCGGTGATCACCCGGGCCACCTCCTGCTGCAGAGGATGGGTGGCGGCCAGGTAGTCCTGGGTGGGCCAACCGGCCCGCAGGCAGGTGCGCAGCATGGCGGCGTGCTTGCCGGAGCAGTTCATGGCGACGGGCTCCTTGCCGTGGCCGGCCAGGATCCATTCGCCGCGGGCCTGCTCGTCCAGCGGATGGTCCGGGGTGCACTGCAGCGCAGACTCGTCCAGCCCGACGCCGGCCAGAATCCGGCGGACACCGTCCAGGTGGAAGCCCTCCCCCGAGTGGGAGGCCCCGGCCAGGGCCAGCAGCTCGTCGGTGAGGTCCAGCCCGCTGCGCAGCATCGCCAGCGCCTGCATCGGCTTGTTGGCCGAGCGCGGGTAGAGCTGGGCCTCGGCGTCACCCAGGGCCAGCGCCACCGAGCCGTCGGGATTGGTCAACACCACCCGGCCGCGGTGCACACATTCCAGGAAGTCGTGCCGGATCACCTGGACGAGGACGGGAGAAGGCTGCGCATTGTTCACGCGGCCGATCCTATCCGCCGCAAGTTCTGGCGCAGCAGCCACCGGGGACGAGAGGATGCCGTTGGCGCCGGACCTCAGAGGCGAGGACGGACGTGCAGGCCCACCTCGGGATCCACCAGGGCCTCCTGGGCGGCGCTGATCCCGTCGGCCTGGAGCACCGCGTCGACGGCGACATTGCGCTTGACCAGCCCCAGGGCGATCGGCCCCAGCTCATGGTGGCGCTGCGCAGACCCGACGAAGCCCACCGCCCGGCCGTCGAGCTCCAGCGTGGTGCCGGGCTCCGGGAGCGCCTCCATCGACCCGTCGAGGTGCAGCTGCACCAGCCGTCGGGGTGGCCGGCCCAGGGTGTGCACCCGAGCAACCGTCTCCTGACCCCGGTAGCAGCCCTTGTCCAGGTGGGTTCCCAGCAGGCCGAGCTCATTGGGGATGGTCTTGTGGTCAGTGTCCAGACCAATCCGGGGGACGCCGGCGGCGATCCGCAGGGCCTCGAAGGCCCAGGTCCCCACGGGGTCCGCCCCGTCGAGGATGGTGCCGCGGGGAACCAGGTGCTCCAGGCCGTCGGCGACCCCACTGTGCCGGGTGGCGACGGCCTGCTCGGGCGCGACGACGTCCCGGCCGCCCCAGACCAACTCCAGGTCATCGCGCAGGGTGACCTCCACCCGCATCATGAAGCGCATCCGGTCCAGCCACCCGGCCAGCTCGGTGCCGCGGCCGGGCTCGGTCCAGACCCAGAAGGTCTCCTCGGCCACGGAGTCGACGCCGTGCAGCACGTGCTCGATCCGGCCATTCGGGTCCAGCACCAGCGCGGTGGTGGACTCGCCGTCGGCCAGTCCGGTCAGGTGCTGGCTGGTCAGCGAGTGCAGCCAGCCCAGCCGGTCGGGTCCGGTGATCTGCAGCACCGGCCGATTGGACAGGCTGAGCTGCCCGCCGCCGGCCAGCATGGTGCGCTGCTCGCGCATCGGGTCGCCGTGGTGCCAGGTCAGGCCCTCGTCGATCCCGTCGGCCACCAGAACCGCGCTCATGAGTCCTCCCCGCTCAGGCGACGCGCTGCAGCCGGGCCCACAGGTAGGGCTGGAGCTGGTGGTTGGTGGTGGCGCGGTCAAAGGTCCACAGCAGGTCGCCCTCCACCTGACCGTAGAGCCGGGAGCCGCCGGTGTACTCGACGTCGGCGGTGTTGGTGCGGGCCACCGCGTCGGTCACCATCTCGATCTTGGCGCCGTCGATGGTGCCGGTCCACACCTCGGCCCAGCCCTCGGGGGCGGTCAGCACCACCTCCAGGTTCTTCTTGTCCAGGCTGGGGCGCCAGAAGCCGGTCTCCATGCTGATCGGCTCGATCGGGGTGCCCTGGTCGTCAGTCTTGTAGGTCTGGCAGATGTAGTGCAGGTAGGGCCCGCCATTGGTCTCGAAGTCGATCTGCTGGCCGTACTCGAAGTCACCGTGGCCGGGCCAGGTGCCATGCCCATTGCCACGCCAGCGGCCAATCATCCAGGCCAGGGGGAACAGGGCCGGGTTGAGGTCGTCGGGGATCTGGAAGGCCATCTCAGCTGTCTCGCTTCATTCGTCGGAATCGCCACTCCGGTGGGAGCAGCAGGGCGGCCAGCACTCCGAGCGCCAGCAGGCCGATCAGGGCGCAGGCGCTCGCCAGGACGATCACGGAGATGTTGGCCACTCGCAGAGTCTAACCAGCGGGCTCGCTCATTTCTTCCCGGTGCACCGCGCCCGTCGGGCCCGACAACGCTCAGGTGCCACCCGTACCGCTACTGCCCAGGACGGCGGTGGTGACGCTGCCCTGGCGGGAGATGTCCTCGGCGGTGGGCTTGCGACGGTCGGGGACAGGCGCCGCCCAGGTCCGCGGCGCCCTCCCGCACCAGGCGGATCGGCGTCATCACCAGGGTGACGAGTCGGGCGATCCAGTATCGGATGGTGGTCATGACGGTGCCTTTCGACGGGGGTCCGTCGGGCCCTCTCGTTCGATGGAGGGCCGGTTCGGGTCCGCGTGGGCAGGAAATGGCGCCACCGCTGGGCGGCTAGGGTCGGGGCCATGCGATGTGTGGTGCAGCGGGCCCTTGAGGGGCGAGTCGAGGTGGATGGCGCGGTGGTGGGCGAGCTCCCGTCGCCCGGGCTGGTGGTCCTGGTGGGGATCACCCACGACGACGACCAGGCCACGGTGCAGCGGATGGCGGAGAAGCTGTGGGGCCTGCGAATCCTGGACCAGGAGCAGTCCGCCAGCGATGTGGCCGCTCCCCTGCTGGTGGTCAGCCAGTTCACCCTCTACGCCAATGCGCGCAAGGGGCGACGCCCGTCGTGGAGCGCCGCGGCCCCGGGCCCGGTGAGCGAACCCCTGGTGAACGCCTTCGTCGAGGCGCTGCGTGGTCTGGGCGCCCAGGTGGAGACCGGCATCTTCGGCGCCGACATGAAGGTCAGCCTGGTCAACGACGGCCCGGTCACCCTGGTGCTGGACTCGGCCGAGCTCTTCGGCCCGCGGTAGCCTCCGAACACCGGCCGGCTCTGCCCGCCTTCCCCCAGACCGCACGGGGCTTGATCTTGGAGTACTTGGCCCGGGTCACAGCCCAAGCCAAGTACTTGTGATGCAGCAACACTCCTGGGTGGCGGCGAACTCAACGGGTGGCGGCGAAGCGGTAGCCCACATTGCGGACCGTGGTGATGTGCCCGTCGTACTCCGGGCCCAGCTTTGCCCGCAGCCGGCGGATGTGCACGTCGACGGTCCGGGTACCGCCGTAGTAGTCGTAGCCCCAGACCTCGCTCAGCAGGTGGTCGCGGCCCAGCACTCGTCCGGGGTGCAAGGCCAGGTATTTGAGCAGCTCGAACTCGGTGTAGGTCAGTTCCAGTGGCTGGCCGCCGACCGTGGCAGTGTAGGCCGACTCGTCGATGGTGACCGGGCCGCAGGTGATCAGCGAGCTGGTGCTGGACTCGCGGACCAACAACCGCAACCTGGCCTCGATCTCCGCGGCGGTGGCGGTCTCCAGCACGAAGTCCGCCAGGCCCCACTGCGGGCCCAGGATCCCCAGGGCCTGGGCGTCCACCAGCATCAGGATGGGGGCCTCGACGTCGGCACCCATCAGCCGCAGACAGACATCGCGCGCCTCCGCCAGGTCTCGTCGCCCGTCCACCAGGACGACGTCGACATCCAGACCGGTTGCCCAGTCCTCCTCGACGATGCGCAGGGTGTGCGCCAGCAGGGCAAAGGCGTCGGGAAGGAGGGCCTCCGACCCGGTCCCGACCACCGCGATTCGTGCCATGTCACCCCTTCCATCCGTTCCAGCGTAGTGCTCCCGCAGGGGTGCGCCGGACGGGGACTGCTGGCTGGGCGCCGGGCGGTCCGGGCCGTGGATACACTCGTCGCATCATGACCGGCGACTTCCCCGACGAGTGGTTCCGACCCGCACGTTCCACCCCTCCCGAGCCGCGTGACGAGGCGGCGGGCCAGGAGCGCTGGACCGATCAGTTCAAGCCGAACTACGTCGCCCCCGGCCCCGATGTCACGGCGCCGACCCGGCCGGTGCGACGGCCCTCCCTGGGATCGAGTGCCAGCAGCGCCGCCAGTGCCGCCAGCGCTGACACCCCGCTGCCCGGACCGGATCGGCCGGTGGAGCATTCAGTGGGCACGGCCCGCACCGTGGAGGAATTCGACGAGCCGGAACCCCGCAGCCGCACCCGGACGGTGCTGCCGCTGGTGGGCGCCTTCCTGCTGGTGCTGGGCTGTGGGTTGGGCATCGGCCGCTACCTGGGCCAACCCACCGCGGACCAGGAGAATGCCGGCACCCAGATGCCGGTGGCGGGCACCAGCGTCGCCTCCGGCACGGCCACCACGTCCGCCCCCGCCGGGCCCTGGGTGGGGGCGGTGAAGACCGTCGCGGCCACCGGGGTCAAGGCCAGTTGCACGGCGGCCGCCCAGCCGGGCTATGACGGAAACCTCATTCTCAGCGACGCGGAGCGGGTGTTGGACGGGGATCTGAAGACCGGCTGGCGCTGTGAGGGCGAGGGCACCGGCCGGACCCTGACCTTCACCTTCCCCGAGGGCACCAAGGTGGTTGGGGTGCGGATGACCAATGGCTACACCAAGCAGGTGGAGGGGCGCCCCCTCTACCCGCAGTACCGCCGGGTCAGCAAGGTGACCTGGAGCCTGCCCAGCCTGGCCGGGGCCTACTTTGTGCAGGACCTGGACACCGACCACGAGGCACCCCAGGAGATCCGGATTCCGGAGGTGGACGCGCAGGGCGGCCTGACCATGACCATCGACGCCACCACCGAGCCCGGCCGGGCGCTGGCCACCCGCAATGCCGTGATCATCACCGAGGTGGAATTCCTGGTCCGCGCGGGCTGAGCGGGGTCACAGGGAGGGCAGCTGACCGCCGGCGGCATCGGGCTCCCCGCGCCGCAGGACGACGGTGTCCGCCTCGGGGTCCACATGCACTTCGTCGTCGGCGGTGACCACCCGGCCACCGCGGAGCCGCTGCGGCAGCACGCCGCGCGGGCCCGCCGGGTTGAACTGGTGGATCCCCCCGAAGGCCATCGCCAGGATCATCGTCACCCCGCCGGCCACCGCCCACCAGTGCGCCTGTTCGGCCGGGGCCGTCTGCCGGGACACCTGCAGGCAGGCCAGGGGCCCCGCCACGCCGCAGAGCAGCGCCACCCACCGGCCAAAGGCAGACGGCGCCACCAGATTGGCCAGGGCGACGTCCCTCACCCCGGTCCACTCCAGCTGGGCCTGGCGCCAGACGTACAGCTGCCCGGCACAGACCAGGGCCAGCAGCACGCTGGCCAGATTGCCCACCATGGGCCACAGCCGGGAGGTCTCGTCGAAGCGCAGCAGCGTGCGGGAGGCCATCAGCGCCGAGCCGGCGCCGATCAGGGAGAACACCAACCCGGCCCAGAGCAGGGCCAGCAGGGTCCGGGTGCGCGCAGCCACCGCCGGTTGCCGCTGCACGGGGAGCCCGGGCAGGGGGAGCCGGGGCAGGGGTTCGTCGGTGTGCCCGGATTGCATGCACAAGACCCTAGCCTGCGGCACTGACAAAGGCGCTGAGCGAGGTGGCCCGGATCGGCCGGACAGGGGGTAGCGTGAGCGTGGTGAACACGCCAATCACCAGAACCGGGGCCCTGACCCCGCCGCAGCGGGCCGCCGTCGACAAGCTGGTGGCCACCGTGACCGAGCATGACCAGGTCCGCCCGCTGAACGAGGCCGCGAGTTTCGCGCTGGCGGGCAAGGGCCACGCCGTGCACTGGCTGGCCCATCGTCAGGGTGAGCTGGCGGGATATGCCCAGTGCGACCGGGAGAACCACTCGGTGCAGCTGCTGGTGGCCCCCCAGCATCGTCGGGCCGGTGTCGCGCTGGCCCTGGTGCAGGAGATCACCCGCGTCGAGCAGCAGCCCACCTGGTGGGCCTTCGGGAACCTGCCCGGCGCCCGGGCCCTGGCCGGCCGGATCGGTGCCACGCTCACCCGCGAGCTGTTGATCATGGAACGGGATCTGGCGGCCAATCCGCCGTCCCGGGAGGAGCCCCCGTCGGGGATCGTGGTCCGCCCCTTCGAGGAGGCCGACGCCCAGGCACTGGTGGAGGTGAACGAGGACGCCTTCGTCGACCACCCGGAGCAGGCGGAGATGAGCCTGGAGGACTTCTGGATGCGCTCCGGCGAGGACTGGTTCGACCCGGCCGGGTTGCTGGTGGCGATCGACGACGAGACGGGTGCCTTCGTGGGCTTCCACTGGACCAAGACCGAGTGCAGTGACCCGAGCCATCCGGACGAGCCGATCGGCGAGGTCTACGTGATCGGCGTCCACCCGGACCACGGTGGCCGGGGCATCGGCCGCGCCCTGCTGGCGGCGGGCTTGGCACACCTTGCTGACAAGGGCGTGAACCGCGTGCGACTGTATGTGGAAGCGAGCTCGGAAAGGGTCGTGAAGATGTACGAGTCCGCTAAGTTTGTGGTTGTCACCCGCGACGCCAGCTACACCTCCTAGGAGACCCCGTTGAACGCTCCAGAAGACCTCACCGACCACTCCCCGAAGGGTCGGGCCGAGCTGCCGTCGAACCGCTACTCGGACCGGGAGATGAGCTGGCTCGCCTTCAACAACCGGGTGCTTGACCTGGCCAAGGACCAGCTGCGGATCCCGCTGCTGGAGCGGGCCAAGTTCCTGGCCATCTTCTCCTCCAACCTGGACGAGTTCTTCATGGTGCGGGTGGCCGGCCTGAAGCGGCGGATCGACGCCGGCGTCGCGGTGCCCAGCGTCACGGGCCAGATGCCGCGGGACCTGCACGACTCGATCCTGGCCCGTGCCCAGGAGCTGGTGGCCGAGCAGGCCCGGGTCTTCGCCGACGAGGTGCGGCCGCAGCTGGCGGACAACGGAATCGTGATCCTGCGCTGGGACGAGCTGACCGCCGCGGAGAAGGACCAGATGCGCACGCTGTTCAGCGAGCGCATCTTCCCGGTGCTCACCCCGCTGGCCGTCGACCCCAGCCACCCCTTCCCCTACATCAGCGGCCTGAGCATCAACCTGGCCGTACTGCTGAAGAACCCGCTCACCGGCCAGCGCCAGTTTGCCCGGGTCAAGGTGCCCACCATCCTGAGCCGCTTCATCAAGCTGGGTGAGGGCCGCTTCCTGCCGCTGGAGGAGATCATCAGCCGGCATCTGGACCAGCTCTTCAGCGGGATGCAGGTGCTGGAGCACACCACCTTCCGGGTCACCCGCAATGAGGACCTGGAGGTGGAGGAGGACGACGCGGAGAACCTGCTGTTCGCCCTGGAGAAGGAGCTGCTGCGCCGCAAGGTGGGCCGCCCGCCGGTGCGGCTGGAGGTGCAGGACGACATCGACGACACCATGCTGGAGTTGTTGATGAGCGAGCTGGACGTCAAGGAGAAGGAGGTCTTCCGGCTGCCCGCCCCGCTGGACCTGACCGGCCTGTTCAGCCTGGCCGACGTGGACCGCGATGACCTGAAGTACCCCAACTTCCTGCCCATCACCCACCCGGACCTGGCCGAGGTGGAGACCGCCAAGCCCGCCGACATGTTCGCAGCGCTGAAGAAGCGCGAGGTGCTGCTGCACCACCCCTACGACTCCTTCGCCACCAGCGTGCAGCGCTTCCTGGAGCAGGCCGCCGCCGACCCGAAGGTGCTGGCCATCAAGCAGACCCTGTACCGCACCAGCGGTGACTCCCCCATTGTCGACGCCCTGATCGAGGCGGCCCTGGCCGGCAAGCAGGTGCTGGCCGTGGTGGAGATCAAGGCCCGCTTCGACGAGCAGAACAACATCGCCTGGGCCCGCAAGCTGGAGAAGTACGGCGTGCACGTGGTCTACGGCATGGTGGGCCTCAAGACCCACTGCAAGCTCTGCCTCGTGGTGCGCGACGACGGCGACGGCCTGCGTCGCTATGCCCACATCGGCACCGGCAACTACAACCCCAAGACGGCGCGGATGTATGAGGACATGGGCCTGCTCACGTCCAACCCGATCATCACCGACGACGTCGCGCGGTTGTTCAACCACCTGTCCGGGATGACCCAGGAGACCAACTACCGACGACTGCTGGTGGCCCCGCACAGCATCCGCAAGGGGTTGATCGAGCGGATCGAAAACGAGATTGCCAACAAGCAGGCCGGGAGGACCGCCGGGATCAAGATCAAGGTCAACTCCCTGGTGGACGAGGCCGTCACCGACGCCCTCTACCGCGCCAGCCAGGCCGGGGTCCCGGTGGACCTGTGGGTGCGTGGCATCTGCACCATCAAGCCGGGCGTGCCCGGGCTCAGCGAGAACATCCGGGTGCGCTCGGTGCTGGGGCGTTTCCTGGAGCACTCGCGGATCTTCTGGTTCGCCAATGACGGCAACCCGACGGTGGGCATCGGTTCGGCCGACCTGATGCACCGCAACCTGGACCGCCGGGTGGAGGTGATGGTGGGGATCACCAACCACCGCCACATCGCCGAGATCGAGCAGATGTTCGCCACCGCCTTCGACGAGGGCACCGTCTCCTGGCAGCTGGTGGACACCCAGTGGACCCCGCACACCACCGACGAGTACGGCCAACCGCTGGTTGACCTGCAGGAACTGGAGATCCAGCACACCGCGCAGCGTCGCCACTGACCCCCCAACCCCCTCCCGGACCGGGTACGCCACCCCACGGCGTGCCCGGTCCTTCCCCCATCCGGAGCAGGCTCCGGAACCGCATCACCGGACCAGATCGAAGGAATCACACTCCATGGGTAGCAAGGGCAAGATCACCGCGGCGGGGGCCGTGGTGCTGCGGGGGGCGCCGGACAAGCGTCAGGTACTCCTGGTGCGTCGGGGCACCTACAAGGACTGGTCGCTGCCCAAGGGCAAGCCGGAGCCCGACGAGGACGCTCCCGCCACCGCCGTGCGGGAGGTCCATGAGGAGACCGGCGTCAAGGTGCACTTGGGCTTGCCGGTGGGCACCACCCGGTACTCGGTGGGCAAGCGGGACAAGGTGGTGCGCTGGTGGATCGGGCTGGTGGACTCCGAACGTCGCCGACGCCCGGACAAGGAGGTGGAGAAGGCCGTCTGGATGCCGGTGGACAAGGCCATGCAGAAGATGAGCTATCCCAGTGAGGTGGCGGTTCTCCGCACGGCGCTGGAGCTGGAGTCGGCCGGCACCATCCTGCTGGTGCGCCACGGCAAGGCGATGCTGCGCAAACACTGGACGGGGACCGACGCCAAGCGACCGCTGGCCTCCCGGGGGCGCCGTCAGGCCCGGCGGATCTGCGCGCTGATGGGCGCCTACGGCACCAGTGACCTGATCTCCTCCACCTCCACCCGGTGCCTGCAGACCCTGACCCCCTATGCGGAACGCAACCGGCTGGCCATCACCGGCGTCAGCCTGCTCAGCGAGGAGGAGGCCGAGGGCCACGGGGCGCAGGTTGAGCGCTACCTGGCCGACCTGCGGCGGCGCACCGCCGAACGGGGCAACACCGTCGCGGTCTGCGGCCACCGGCCGGTGATCCCGGACATGCGGGCCGGGCTGGGCATCGTGGATGCGCCGATGCTGACGGCGGAGATCCTGGTGGTCCATCTGGATTCCGACGGTGAACCGATGGCCATCGAAACCCACAAATGTGCCGCATGACTTGGGGCAATGCCCCGCAATACCGAGGCAATGGAGCAACGTTCATCATCCGTTAACCAAGTTGCGCTGAACAGGACACGTGCCCTCCCTAACCTGACGGCTGGGGAGCACACGGTTTCCCGCGCGGCAGCTGCCGCGAGAGCGACACACACAAGGAACAACGTGACGATGAATCGCACCGGCAAGTTCGCAGCAGTGGCCATCCTCGGCACCCTGAGCCTCACCGCCTGCGGTGGCGGCGACGCCAAGGAGACCGCCACCAGCGCCGCCTCCGCGGCCGGCAGCGCCGCTTCCCAGGCCACCAGTGCGGCCGGCAGCGCCGCCCCCGGCGGCGCCGAGGCCCAGCTGGCCTGCCCCGCTGGCAGCCTGAAGGGTGAGGGCTCCAGCGCCCAGAAGACCGCCATGGACTCGCTGAAGCGGTCCTACCAGGACAAGTGCGGCAACAAGGGCACCATCGAGTACAACCCCACCGGCTCCGGCAAGGGCATCACCAACTTCAACGCCAAGCTGGTTGACTGGGCCGGTTCCGACTCCGCACTGAAGGACAAGCCGAAGGACGACGGCACCATCGAGACCGACGCCGCCAAGAAGCGCTGCGGTGGTGCCGAGGCCTGGAACCTGCCGATGGTCGTCGGCCCGGTCGCCTTCGCCTACAACCTGGAGGGCGTCGACGAGCTGGTGCTGACCCCGGAGATCCTGTCCAACATCTTCGCCGGCAAGATCACCACCTGGAACGACGAGGCCATCAAGAAGGTCAATCCCGACGCCACCCTGCCGGGCGACAAGATCACCGTCTTCTACCGCTCCGGCGAGTCGGGCACCACCGAGAACGTCACCAAGTACCTGAAGGCCGCCGCCCCGGCCGCCTTCACCGCCGAGCCCAGCAAGAAGTGGCCGATGAAGGCCGGCGAGGGCAAGGACGGTTCCTCGGGCGTTGCCGAGGCCGTGAAGTCCACCAAGGGTGCCATCTCCTACATGGAGCTGAGCTACGCCCAGTCCAATGACCTGGGCATGGCCAAGCTGGACAATGGCGGCGGCGCCGTGGAGCTGAACTCCGAGACCGTCGGCAAGGCCGTCGAGGGCGCCGAGATCAAGGGCAAGGGCCACGACCTCAAGCTGGGCCTGAAGTACGACATCAAGGAGGCCGACGCCTACCCGGCCATCCTGGTCACCTACGAGATCGTCTGCTCGAAGGGCCTGGACGCCGGCAAGACCGCGCTGCTGAAGGATTACCTCACCTACATGGCCTCCGACGAGGCCCAGGGCAAGCTCGAGGACGAGGGCTACGGCCCGCTGCCCAAGAGCATGCAGACCAAGGTGCAGGAAGCCATCAAGGCCATCGCCTGATCCTCGCCACGCAGTGACAACCTGCAGTTGATCCGGGAGTGGCCTTCTCGCCAAGGCGAGAAGGTCACTCCCTGTCACTGTGAGGACCGAACAATCCCAGCACGGCCAGCCCGAGAGAACAGGGAATCCCATGTCCACACCCGGCAATGAACCTCGCCGAGGTGCGCCGCCCATCGACGCCACGGAGTCGCCGGCGGACCTCGTACCCCATCACGAACCCCACGCCGAGGCCCCGACGCCCACCGTGCGTCGCGCTGTCGCTTCCCAGAAGCCGGCG
Source organism: Luteococcus sp. H101 (assembly GCF_038433155.1). NCBI lineage: Bacteria > Bacillati > Actinomycetota > Actinomycetes > Propionibacteriales > Propionibacteriaceae > Luteococcus > Luteococcus sp. H101. The sequence goes on along the minus strand of NZ_JBCDMW010000028.1, from coordinate 13,251 downwards.
GCCGCCACCACCGCCGTCGAGACCGCCCCGGTGCACCTGGACCAGGTCAAGCGCGGCGCCGACCTGGCCTTCAAGAGTGCCACCGGCCTGTCCGCCGGCCTGATCGTCTCCGTCGTCGGCTTCATCGCGGTCTTCCTGTTGGCGCTGGCCATCCCGGCGCTGGGCCGCAACAATGCCAACTTCCTCACCTCGAACTCGTGGGACCTGGGCAATGCCTTCAGCTTCGGCATCGCCGGCCTGCTGTGGACCACCGTCTTCAGCTCGATCATCGCGATGATGATCGCGGTGCCGATCGCGATCGGCGTCGCCCTGCTGATCACCCACTACGCCAAGGGCAAGCTGGCCAACACGGTCGGCTTCATGGTTGACCTGCTGGCCGCGGTGCCGTCGGTCGTCTACGGCCTGTGGGGCCTGCGGGTGCTCGGCCCGACCCTGGTTCCGGTGGGCGAATTCCTGAGCAAGATCCTGGGCTGGATCCCGATCTTCAAGCCGGGCCTGCTGCCCTCCCCGGGCACCGTGTTCACCGCCTCCACCGTGCTCGCGATCATGATCCTGCCGATCGTCACCTCGATCAGCCGCGACGTGTTCGCGCAGACCCCGCGGGACCACATCGAGGCCGCATGGGCGCTGGGAGCCACCAAGACCGAGATGATCCGCACCGCCGTGATCCCCTACGGCCGCTCCGGCGTCACCGCCGCGGCCATGCTGGGTCTGGGCCGCGCGCTCGGTGAGACCGTCGCCGTGATGATCATCCTGTCCACGGTGCAGGACCTGGGCTTCAGCATCTTCGACGGTGGCGAGACCTTCGCCGCCCGGATCGCCAATGGCGCCGGTGAGCTGGACAGCGCGGACAAGACCGGTGCGTACATCGCCGCCGGCCTGGTGCTGTTCGTGCTGACCTTCGTCGTCAACGCCATCGCCCGTACCCTCGCGAACGCCGGAAAGGTCAAGGCATGAGCACCGCCGTCGAGAACACCCAGACCCCGTCGGGGGGCGGCGTCCAGCTGCGCACCCCCAGCGGCAAGCGACAGATGATGGACAAGTCCGCCACCGCCTTCGTGTGGCTGGCCGGCCTGCTGGCCATCATCCCCCTGCTGTGGATCCTCACCACCGTCTTCGTCAAGGGCATCACCCCGCTGGTCTCCGCGCAGCCGGACTACATCAAGACCTGCGCAACGAAGGACGGCAGCAAGTGGATCCGCGTCGAGCAGTCCCAGTGCGGTGACAACCCGGCCGAGCCGCTGGCCTACCGCTACACCGAATCCGGCAAGTACGTCGGCGTCGGGGAGAAGCTCTCGGGCATCAGCAAGAGCAAGGAACCCACCGCGGTCTCGCACACCGTCAAGATCGGTGAGCCCCAGGGCGCCGAGGCCGGCACCGCCCGCAACTTCAGCCTGCAGTGGTGGACCAATGACGAGGGCCAGGCCACCCAGAACTCCTCGGTGGGCGGCGCCAAGCACGCCATCATCGGCACCCTGGAGATCGGCCTGATCACCTCCCTGATCGCCGTTCCGATCGCCGTGCTGGGCGCGATCTGGCTGGTGGAATATGCCCGGGGCAAGAAGGCCGCCAAGGTGGTATCCTTCGCCATCGACATCCTCTCCGGTGTGCCCTCCATCGTCGCGGCCCTGTTCGTCTTCTCCCTGGTGATCACCATCGGCGGGATGGGTCGCTCCACCTTCGCCGCGTCGCTGGCCCTGGTGTTGCTGATGCTGCCCACCGTGCTGCGCTCCACCGAGGAGATGCTGAAACTGGTGCCTGACAGCCTGCGCGAGGCCTCCTATGCGCTGGGCGTGCCCAAGTGGAAGACGATCCTCAAGGTGGTCATCCCCACCTGCAGCTCCGGCATCCTGACCGGCATCGTGCTGGGCCTGGCCCGCGTGATGGGCGAGACCGCCCCGCTGCTGATCCTGGTGGCCTTTGCCACCGGCACCAACTGGAGCCCGCTGGCCTCCAACATGGGCTCGCTGCCGACCATGATCAACGAGGACCGTCGCTTTGCGACGGGCACCACCGGTGAGACTCGCGCCTGGGGCGCGGCCCTGACCCTGGTACTGCTCGTGATGATCCTCAACCTCATTGCTCGCGCAATCGCCCGCATGGGCAAGCTCCAAGAGAAGTAAGCCCGAGAAGGAAGAACAACAATGGCCAAGCGCATCGAGGTCAAGGACCTCAACATCTACTACGGCAAGTTCCACGCGGTCGACAGCGTCTCCTTCACCGTGGAACCCCGCACCGTCACCGCCTTCATCGGCCCCTCGGGCTGTGGCAAGTCCACCGTGCTGCGCACCCTGAACCGCATGCACGAGGTGATCCCCGGCGCCTCCTGCACCGGTGAGGTGCTGCTGGACGGCGTCAACCTGTACGGCGACGGGGTGGACCCGGTGGCCGTGCGTCGTCTGGTGGGCATGGTCTTCCAGCGGCCCAACCCCTTCCCGTCGATGAGCATCTACGACAATGTCGCCGCCGGCCTGCGCCTGAACGGTGTCAACAACAAGTCGAAGCTCGACGAGGTGGTGGAGCGCTCGCTGAAGGGCGCCAACCTGTGGAATGAGGTCAAGGACCGTCTGGACAAGGCCGGTGTCGGCCTCTCCGGCGGCCAGCAGCAGCGGCTGTGCATCGCCCGCGCCATCGCGGTCGAGCCCGAGGTGCTGCTGATGGACGAGCCCTGCTCCGCCCTGGACCCCATCTCCACCCTGGCGATCGAGGACCTGATCCAGGAGCTGAAGGAGAAGTTCACCGTCGTCATCGTGACCCACAACATGCAGCAGGCCGCCCGCGTGTCCGACCAGACTGCCTTCTTCAACCTGGCCGCCACCGGCAAGCCGGGTCAGCTGGTGGAGATCGGCGCGACGGAGAAGATCTTCTCCAACCCCGACGAGAAGGCCACCGAGGACTACATCACCGGCCGCTTCGGCTGATCCCCCAACGTTGGCGCAAGCCACGTCGCCACACCGGTGCCCCCGCGGGATTCCCGCGGGGGCACCGTCATGTTCAGCCAGATCCCCGAGCCTGACCCAACCACGATCCCCAAGCGGGACCAGGAACCGAACCACGGCGGCCGAGCTTGTCGAGGCCCTGAGCCGCAGTTCCACGGTCGGCCCGCCGCCGGGCCGGCAGCCTCTGGCGCTGCGTCTCGTCGACTCGCTCGCTCGCTCGCGTCTCCTCGCGGAACCGCGCCGCGAGGCTCCGGCCCCGACAACGAACCTCAGTACCATGACCAAGCCCCCACTGCAGATGATTGGGCCGCATAGGGTGGAGGGCATGACTTCCTGCTCCGACGGATTCCTCGCCGCACGGGTACCCGCCTTCGGGACCGCCCCCGACGCGAACTTCTGGGTGGCGTTGGAGCAGCCGGGCCCGTGGGGCGCCAAGGCCTTCACCCAGTCCCGGCTGGACGCGGACCTGGGATCGCTGCTGGAGCGCACCATCGCGCTGGCCGGGGGGCGGCTGTTGCTGGTGCGCGACCCGCTCTCCCACCCCGACGAGCAGGGTCCGCGACGGGTGCTGGTGGGCGCAGGCCCGGCGTCGGCTCCGTGGCTGGCGTCGACGGTGCTGGAGTCGCCGGAGGAGCTGGTGGGGCTGTTGGAGCTGTGGGGTGAGGTCGCCGAATCGCCCACTCCCCCGTCGCCCCTGGAAGCCTGCGAACCCGTGCTGCTGGTCTGCACCAATGGCAAGCGGGACGTGTGTTGTGCCGTCAAGGGAGCACCACTGGCCCGGGAGCTGGCGGGGCGTTTCCCCGGCCGGGTCTGGGAGGCCACTCATCTGGGTGGGCACCGCTTTGCCAGCACCGCTCTTGGGCTGCCGTCGCGCCAGATGCTGGCCTTCGTCGACGGGGACCTGGCCGTCCGCGCGCTCGACGGGAAGTTGCTGGCGCTGGATGAGGAGCATGACCGGGGCCGGTCCGACCTGCCCCGCCCCGCCCGGGTGGCCGACTGCTGGCTGCGCAGCCGCACCAGCGAGACCGATCCCGGTGCCGTGGACTTCGCCGTCGACGAGGACCTGGTCACCGTGACCCATCGCGACGGCCGCACCTGGTCACTACGGGTCACCAAGCACGCGTCGGCGGAACTTGAACTGCCCGAAAGCTGCGGCAAGCCGCCCGTCCCGGTCAGCTGGTGGGCCGTCAACGAGGTGTGAGCCGGACTGCCGGAGGCCTCGACCAGCTCGGCCACCGCGGTTGCGACAAACTCGGAGATCGTGGTGAGGCTGGTCGTCGGGTCCGGGGGCCTCGCAGCGCGGTTCCGCGAGGAGACGCGAGCGAGCGAGTGTCGACGAGACGCAGCGCCAGAGGCTGCCGGCCCGACGACCAGCCGACCGTGCGACAGTGGCCGGGCTGACCTACCGGGGCAGGCGGGCGATCAGGCGCCAGACGGCGTCGGCGGAGCGCTGGGCCACGTCGTCGATGTTCCCCTTGAACTCGTCGTCGGCATTCGGGGTGCACAGGTCGCTGATCGAGCGCACGCACAGGAAGGGCACCTTGGCGCCCCACGCCACCTGGGCGATCGCCGTCGACTCCATGTCCGCCGCCAGCGCTTCGGGGAAGCGTTCCCGCACCACCGGCGCGAGCTCCCCTGCGACGAAGGAGTTGCCACTGACGATCTCACCGACGTGCACCGTCGCGTCACTGCCGTCGGCGCGGACCAGGCCCAACAACCCCGGGTCGCCCGGATAGGTCCTGGGCATGGTGGGGATCTGACCCAGCTCGTAGCCGAAGATCCGGGAATCGGCGTCGGCATAGCGGTAGGAATCGCCGACGATGATGTCGCCCACCCGGACGTCGACGCCGAGCCCACCGGCCGAACCGAGCGAGATCACGTACTTCGGCTGGTAGGTCTCGATGGCCAGCGCGGTGGCGGCGGCGGAGTTCACCAGGCCGATCCCGCAGGTGACCACGGTCACCACCAGGCCGTCGGATTCCAGCCGCCAGGCCCGGCCGCGCCGGACGTTCAGCTCGGTGGCCTCCCGGCCGTGCAGCACCGGCCGGGTCTCCTCGGCCATCGCGGCCAGCAGCAGCACGTCGCTCATGCCATCACCTGGGACCACTCGGCGCGCCGGTCCAGCATCGCCCGGGCCGCGGCCTGGGCGCCCGCCAGGGTGTGGTTGGCGCCCCATCCGCACTGCACCTCATTGGCGGCGGGCACCTCGGTGGCCTGCAGCACGTCGTTCAGGGTGGCCGCGACGAGTTCCTCGATCTCGGCCTGCTCGTGGTCGCCGGCCACGATCAGGTAGAACCCGGTCTGGCAGCCCATCGGGGAGAAGTCGACGATGTAATCGGCATGGTTGCGGAAGTTCTCCGCCATGGTGTGCTCCAGCGAGTGGATCACCGGCATCTCCAGGTGCTCCCGGTTCGGCTGGCAGAAGCGCACGTCGTACTTGGTCAGCACATCACCCTGCGGCAGCACCTTGCGGTCCGCGACGCGCAGGTAGGGGGCGGCCACCAGGGTGTGGTCCAGGTTGAAGCTCTCGACATTCATCGGCATGCAGCAAGGCTATCGGGCCGCGACAAGTTGCGGTGGTCGCGGTGCGGCTCCCCAATCACGATGAGACCGATTCGATTCGTGGGGCGAATCGAATCGGTCTCATGGCAGCTCGGGGCCCGTCGGGCCGGGCGTCTCCCGGGTCAGGCGGGCACGATGTTGACCAGCTTGGGTGCCCGCACAATCACGGTGCGCACCCCGTTCTCCGTGGCGGCCACCGCTTTGGGGTGGGCCAGGGCCAGGGCCTTCAACTCCTCCTCGGAGATCTCGGCGGAGACCTCCAGGGTGGCGCGCACCTTGCCCTTGATCTGCAGTACGCAGGTCACCTGATCGTCGGTCAGCTGCGACTCGTCGGCCACCGGGAAGTCCTGGTAGGCGATGGTCTGGTCATGGCCCAGCCGACGCCACAGCTCCTCGGCGATGTGCGGGGCCACCGGGGCCACCATCAGCACCAGCGCCTCCGCGGCCTCGCGGGGCACCGCATCCAGCTTGGTGAGGGCGTTGTTGAACTCGATCAGCCGGGCGATCGCCGTGTTGAAGCCCAGGGTCTGGTAGTCCTTGCGGACCGCGTCGATGGTCTTGTGCATCGCCTTGGCCGTCTGGCCGTCCAGGGCCGCGTCCACGACGACGAGCTCGCCGGTCTGCTCGTCGACGATGTTGCGCCACAGCCGCTGCAGGAAACGCTGCGAGCCGACGACGGCGCGGGTGTCCCACGGCCGGCCCAGCTCCAGCGGACCCATGCTCATCTCGTAGACCCGGAAGGTGTCGGCACCATAGGCGGCATACATCTCGTCGGGGCTGACGGTGTTCTTCAGGCTCTTGCCGATCTTGCCGTACTCCCGGTTGACCTGATCATCCTGATACCAGTAGGTGACGTCCTTGCCCTCCCCCTTCTCCACGATCTCGGCGGCCGGCACGTACTGGCCACGGTGGTCGGTGTAGGCATAGGCCTGGATCATGCCCTGCGCGAAGTACTTGCGGAAGGGCTCCTCGGAGCTGACATGCCCCAGGTCGAACAGCACCTTGTGCCAGAAGCGGGCGTACAGCAGGTGCAGCACGGCATGCTCGGCGCCGCCGACGTACAGGTCCACGCCGCCCGGGTCCTGGGTGCCCTCGGGAGCACCGGCCACTGCGGCGGCCTGCTTGCCCATCCAGTACTGCTCGACGCCCGGATCCACCAGGGCCTGGTCATTGGCCGGGTCCAGGTAGCGCAGGTAGTACCAGCAGGAACCCGCCCAGTTGGGCATGGTGTTGGTCTCCCGGCGATACTGCTTCGGGCCGTCGCCCAGGTCCAGGGTGACGTTGACCCACTCGGTGGCGCGGGCCAGCGGCGCCTCGGGCCGGGAGTCCCGGTCATCGGGGTCGAAGGTGCGCGGCGAATAGTCGTCCACCGCCGGCAGTTCCAGGGGCAGCATGCTCTCGGGCAGGCTGTGGGCGACGCCCTGCTCGTCGTAGACGATCGGGAAGGGCTCGCCCCAGTAGCGCTGCCGGCTGAACAACCAGTCCCGCATCCGGTAGTTGATGGTGCCGGTGCCCACTCCCTGGGCCTCCAGATGGGCGATCATGGCGGCCTTGGACTCGCTCACCGTCAGGCCGTTGAGGTCCAGCCCGTCGGCGGCGGAGTTGATCAGCACACCTTCCCCGGTGAAGGCCTTGCCCTCGGCTACGGTGCCCGGCCAACCGGCCTGCGCCTTGCCGTCGCCGTCGACGGGGCTGATCACGTCAATGATGTCCAGGTCGAAGGCCTGGGCGAACTCGAAGTCGCGCTGGTCACCCGACGGGACGGCCATGATCGCGCCGGTCCCGTAGCCCATCAGCACGTAGTCGGCGATGAAGATCGGCACCTGCGCGCCATTGACGGGGTTGGTGGCCCAGGCGCCGGTGAAGACACCGGTCTTGGTCTTGTCATCCATCTGGCGCTCGACGTCGGACTTGCGGCCGGCCTCACGCTGGTAGTCCGCGACGGCCTGCTGCGGGGAGCCGGCGCCACCGGTCCAGGCGGCGCGGGTGCCCTCGGGCCAGCTGGTGCCCTCACCCACCAGCGAGGCGACGGCCGGGTGCTCCGGCGCCAGCACCATGAAGGTGGCCCCGAACAGGGTGTCCGGGCGGGTGGTGAAGACCTCCAGGTCCTCCCCGTTCGGGCCGGTGAAGTGCACCCGCGCACCGTGGGACTTGCCGATCCAGTTGCGCTGCAGCGCCTTGATGTTCTCCGGCCACTCCACGCGGTCCAGATCCGACGCCAGCCGGTCCGCATAGGCGGTGATCCGCATCTTCCACTGGCGCAGGTTGGCCTTGAAGACGGGGAAGTTGCCGCGCTCGGAGCGGCCCTCATTGGTGACCTCCTCGTTGGCCAGCACGGTGCCCAGGCCGGGGGCCCAGTTCACCGGAGCCTCGTCGGCATAGGCCAGCCGGAAGCCGTCCAGGTAGTCGGCCTGCTGCTTGGCGTCCAGCTCGGCCCACTGCTTGCCGGCGAACTCACCGGTCAGCTCGCGGGCGCCCGAGCCCAGCTCGTCGACCAGCTCGGAGATGGGACGGGCCTTGCCCAGCCCGCCGTCCTCGCGCACCGCCTCGGCGTCGTACCAGGCGTTGAAGATCTGGGAGAAGATCCACTGGGTCCACTTGTAGTAGCCCGGGTCGATGGTCTCGATGCTGCGCCGGTCATCGTGCGCCAGGCCCAGCCGTCGCAACTGCCGCTTGTAGGTGACGATGTTGGCCTCGGTGGTGGTGCGCGGGTGGGTGCCCGTCTGCACCGCGTACTGCTCCGCGGGCAGGCCGAAGGCGTCGTAGCCCATGGCGTGCAGCACATTCTTGCCCAGCATCCGCTGGTAGCGGGCGAAGACGTCGGTGGCGATGTAGCCCAGCGGGTGTCCGACGTGCAGACCCGAGCCCGACGGGTAGGGGAACATGTCCAGCACCAGCATCTTCTCCCGGCCGGCCACCTTCTCCGGCTCGGCCCACGGGCCGGCGGGATTGGGGGCGTGGAAGGTGCCGTCGGTCTCCCAACGGTCCTGCCAGGCCAGCTCGATCTGGTCGGCCAGCTCGGCGGTGTAGCGGTACTGCGGCTCGTTCATCATGTCCTCAAGCTCGTCTGGAATCGTCTTGCGACGTACCCACTGAGGTTATCCCAGACGGGTCGGTGAGGCTCAATGGTCTCGGGGTGGCCGAATGGGGCGGCCGGTGGGCTCGCGTCTCCTCCTCAGTGACGATGGCACCCACGCACCCACGGCCCCCGGGCCTGTCGAGGGGTGTGGAGTGCGACGCTCAGGGGCCTCGACAAGCTCGGCCGTCGGGGTTGGGTCTGGCTTGGCCACCGGGGTTGGGTCAGGCCCTGACGGTCAGGCCTCCGGGGTGCACTTGACCAGGCCAACCTCGGCCTTGAGGGCCAGCACCCGGGCGGCGTGGTCGTCCAGTTGGTCGGCGAAGGCCTTGTCCTGGGCAGCCTTGGCTCGGATGCCGTCGGCCATGTCCTTGATGGAGCTCGCGTCGGCATTGATCACCAGGTCACCGCCGGCGGCGATGAACCGGGCACCGCGCTCGCCCACCGGAACCTCCTTGACCGCCGCGGCGGCCCCCAGGTCATCGCTGACCACCACCTTCTGCCAGCCGAGCTTCTGCCGCAGCCCGTCGTTGATGATCTTGCTGCTGAAGACCGCGTGCACCCCGGGATCGATCTTGGTGTAGATGGTGGAGCTGATCATCACGGAGCTGGCGCCGGCCTGCATCGGGCCGGTGAAGGAATCCACCATGTCCAGGGTGGTCTGGTCATCGGTGGCGGCACCGAAGTCGGTGTTCACCGCGGCCCGGCCCAGCCCCGGGAAGTGCTTCAGGCTGGACGCGATTCCGGCGTCGGAAAGCCCCTGCACCACGGCCGTGGACTTGGCCGCGACGGTGGCGTCGTCGGTGCCGTAGTTGCGGTCCAGCGCACCCACCCCGGCATTGCTGGCATCCGTGCCCGGTGGCACGACGTCGGCCACGGGCGCCAGGTCATAGCGCACGCCTGCGGCCAGCAACTGCTTGCCCCACGTCTTCCACTGCTTGCGCAACTGTGCGTCGGTGAGCTTGCCCTGTTTGGTGGCCGACGGGATCTCGGCGAAGCCGGCGCCCTGCAGGCGCTGCACCTGGCCGCCCTCCTGATCCGTGGCCAACAGCACCGGGAGCTTCGCGGTGGCCCAGGACTGGATCTGGGAGCTGGCCCAGGCGGTGTCCTGCAGGCTGCGCGGCTCGGTGCCCAGGTAGATCACCGAGCCCACCTTGCTCTGGGTGACCGCCTCCTTCAGGGCATCACCCGGTTCGGCATCCGTGGTGCCGGCCATCAGCAACTGGCCGATCTGCTGCTCCTGCGTGAGCGACTGCGCCATCGCAAGGCAGGTCTGCTGGCCGGGGCTGGCACTGGGGCCAGGGCTGACGGCCTGCGTCGCACTCGCCCCGGCCGACGGGTCCGGGGTGGTGGCCGACGAACTCGAGCCAGCCTCGGGCTGACCCTGGGCGCAACCGGCCAGCCCCAGGCAGGCGAGCAGGGTGACCGTGGGCAGGAAGCGGTTCACTGGTGCTCCCCCTCCGCCTGGCCGGCGCCGGCTTCCCGGGGCGGCTCCCCGGAGGGCGCGGGAGCGTCGGCCTGTTCCACTAGACCCAGCAGCGCATTCTCCACCACCTCGGTCAGCGCCGGGTGGATCCAGTACTGGCCGCGGGCCATCTCCCGGATGCCCAGCCCGAAACTCATCGCCTGGATGATCGGCTGGATCAGTGTGCTGGCCTGGGGGCCGATGATGTGCGCCCCCAGGAGCCGCTCCGCCCGCGGATCACTGAGCAGCTTCACGAAGTGCTGTTGGTCCTCCAGGGCCCAGCCGTAGGCGACGTCGCCATAGGCCTGGACCTTGGCCAGGTAAGCGGTACCGGCCTGTTGCAGCTCCCGCTCGGTCAGGCCCACCGACGCGATCTGCGGCTCGGTGAAGATGGCATGCGGCACGTGGCGATGGTCGGCCGTCAGCACCGCCCCCTCACCGGTGATCTCGTGCAGCAGGTTGGCCTGCACCACCCGCATCTCGTGATTGGCGACGTGCTTCAGCTGGTCGCGGGAGCAGACATCCCCCAGCGCCCAGATGTGTGGCTGGCTGGTGCGCTGGTGCTCGTCCACCACCACATAGCCATCCTCATCCACCGTCACCCCGGCCTTGTCCAGGTCCAGCCCGTCGGCATTGGGAACCCGGCCGAAGGCCACCAGCACCAGCTCGGCCGTGTGGTCGTACTCGATCCCGTTGGGATCCTCGGTGAACACGGTCACCTGGCCATCCGTGGCTTCCAGACGGGTGACGCGCTGGTTCAGTTGCAGCGCAACCCGACCCGAAATGATCTTGGTGAAGCGCTCGCTGACCTCGTCGTCCTCCCGGCGCAGCAGGCGTTCGCTGCGATTGATCATGGTGACCTCGACGCCGTAGGCGCTGAAGACATGCGCGAACTCGGCGGCAATGTAGCCGCCGCCCAGGATGATCATGCTCTGGGGCAGCTCCGGCAGCCGCATGATGGTGTCCGACGTGTGCACCAACGGCGCCACCAAGGGGTCCTCGGCGCCGGGGACGTCCAACAGGGTGGCCCGGGAACCGGCGGCCAGCACGAACCGGTCACCGCTGATCCGAACCGGTTCATCCTCGCCCTGCAGGGCGATCTCCAGCACGTCCTTGTCGACAAAGCGACCCGATCCGGTGAAGACGGTCACATTGTCGCTCTGCTCGCGCCACTGCCTGCCACCCGCCGAGATCGGGTCGATCCGGCCGAAGACCCGGTCCCGGATGGCGGGGAAGTCCACCCCGCCCAGCCGCAGGTCCACATTGATCCGGCGAGCCTGCTCCGGGCTGACGGCGTGATCGGCCGGCAGCACGAACATCTTGGTGGGGATGCAGCCCACGTTCAGACAGGTGCCGCCGTAGACCCCCCGCTCCACCATGGCAACCCGCAGGCCGTCGAAGCGCTCGTCGATGAGCGAGTTGCCGGACCCGGACCCGATGATGACGACGTCGAAGTGCTCCATGGTCACCAAACTACCGGCGGCCACCGACAATTCCCGCAGGCTGCTCCGGCGGGGGCAGACTGCTGGGCGCGCTGCCCCGACGCCAGACCCCGCCGCGCTTTCCCGACGCCAGCTCCGCGGCAGTGCCCCGACGCGCTCCAACTCGAGCCGGGCGCCAACTCGAACCGGGCGCCGCCCCAGCCGGACGCCAAGGAGCCAGACCCGGCGCCAAGGGAGCCCACCGTTGAAATTTCGCCGACCAACTCCCGCACCCATTCGGCAGCCGGTGAATTGCTCGCCGTTCGCGATCCAGCAGAGCCACGTAGTGACCTTGGCCACATTTCGCGACGCCAATCAAGGGCGGCGCGACAAGGGAGGAAGGACGCGCACCGCGAATGTCCCCTCAACGGGGGACAAATCGGGGAGCCTGCCTGTATCGAGTCTGAAGCGTTGCGCCATTGGGCCCAATTTCATTTTTGCACTGAAGCAATTGGTGAAAGTATTGGGACATCGGAGGGGTTCGCGGGATGCGCGGTCCGGCTTCGATGTCAATACGACGAAATTGATCAGTCACCTGGACGGGGCCACCCGTCATGGTCTTCCCGGGAGCGTTCGCCCGGGAGCGCGCACCGCGTCGGACCACCGCAGGGTCGCGTGGGGGCGCGAACGCTGCACACACCAGCAGGGCCGGAGAGCACCAGCTCCCCGGCCCTCGGTCATTTCCGGGAACGCTCGACGTGAGCCCGCCGTCCACGGCCAGGCCGAGACCCGGCTGGTCACCTGGGTGCGCCCGGAGGCCTCCGGGAGGTTCCACAACAAATGCGGCAGGTCAGTTGTCCAAGCGCCCCTCCGGCGCCTTGGACAACTGACCTGCCGCATTTGTTGTGGTTGACCGTTTGGTAAGCCACCGCGCCCAGGGTGGCGAAGGCCCGGATGCACGACGACGATGGGGAGAGCAGCTTCTGGGGTGCCGGTGGGCAAGCCGGAAGGCCGCCAGGCCCGCGGTACACCAACCCACGGTGCAGCCGGATCCAGGTGGCCTTGCCCGGGCACGTCAGGCCGCGGCACCCCAACCTCACGATGCAGCCGGATCCAGGTGACCTTGCCCGGGCACGTCAGGCCGCGGCACCCCAACCTCACGGTGCAAGCAGATTCTGGGGGAACTCACCGGGCCAGTCAGGCCCGCTGCACCATCCCCCGCTGCACCATCCCCCGGTGCAGCCGGACCTGGGTGGCCTTCACCTGGGCCAGCAGCTGATCACCCGGCGCCAGACCGAGCGCGGCCACCCCCTGGGCCGTCAGGTCCGCGGCCAGCGGTTGCCCGTCGGGCAGGGCCAGCCGAACTCGCACCGTCGCCCCGCGCGGATCCAGGCCCGTGACCCGGACCGGCCAGACATTGCGCGGGCTGCCGCCCGGGGGCTCGCGGTGCAGTGCCACCGCGGCTGGGTCGACGGTTGCCAGGACCTCCTCGACCGGCTCGGGCGACGTGCCTGTGGACTCGGCCCCGAGGGAGAAGCGGGTGGGATCGGGCTCGGAGACCGTTTCCGGGAAGTCCGCAGCTCGGGACGAGGGCCCACCACCCGCCACGGGGAAGGTGGCGGGCGGTTCCGGTGGGGCCATGTCCTCCCACAACCCGACGATGGTCAACTCCCCCAGCCGCACGATGTCACCGTCGAGCACCCCGCGCAGCAGGTTCGTTCCGCTCAGCTCGGCCAGGAAACCGGGGGGGGGGGGGGGGGGGGGGGGGGGGGAGGGGGAAAGGGGGGG
>NZ_JBCDMW010000027.1:0-55286 GCF_038433155.1 Luteococcus sp. H101 | reverse complement strand
CGCGCAGCAGGTTCGTTCCGCTCAGCTCGGCCAGGAAACCGGTGCTGGGCCGGCCCAGCACCTCGGCCACCGGGCCCTCGGCCGCCACCCGGCCCGCCTCCAGACAGACCAGGTGGTCGGCCAGCGCCCACAGGTCAAGCGGGTCGTGGGTGACCAGCAGGGTCGTCGGCCGAACCGAGCCCGACAGCCGTCGCGCCAGCACCCGACGCATGGCTGCGGCCGCGGCCACGTCCAGCGCCGCAAAGGGCTCATCAAGCAGCAGTACCGATGGGTCGGTGGCCAGCGCCCGGGCCAGGGCCACCCGCTGGGCCTGGCCGCCGGACAGGCTGGCGGGGCGACGCCCGGCGAACTGTTCGGCCCCCACCGCCTCCAGCTCGGCCCACGCGCGCTGGCGCGCGGCTCGACGGGAGGCCCCGCGCGCCCTCGGACCGAAGGCCACATTGCCCAGCACGTCCAGGTGACCGAAGAGCAATGGGCGCTGCTGCAGCAGGGCGATCGGCCGTCGGTGGGTGGGTAGGTGCAGCCCCTCACCACTGACCAGCCGCCCATCGATCTCCACCCGGCCTGCGCCGGGGCGCAGTTGTCCAGCCACCAGCTGCACCAGGGTGGACTTGCCGGCACCATTGGGCCCCACCAGAGCCGTGGTCCGACCGGCCGGGATCGTGAGGTCCACCCGCACGTCGCGGGCCGGGACCCGGACGTCGATCCGCATCCCCGGGGCGGCAGCCTCAGTCATGGGGCTGCCTCCGGGCGGCCCAACCGGACAGCCCCATCAGCACGACGGCCAGCACCAGCAGCACGAAGGACAGCGCGAGCGCACCGTCGGGGTCACTCTCCCGGGTGAGGTAGATCGCCTGCGGCAGGGTCTGGGTAACCCCGGGCAGTGAGCCGGCGAAGGTGAGCGTCGCCCCGAACTCCCCCAGCGCCCGGGCGAAGGCCATCGCCGCCCCACCGATCAACGCCGGCGCCAGCAATGGGAGCGTCACCCGGGTGAGGGTGCGGGTGGGCGAGGCGCCCAGGGTGGCCGCCACCCGCTCGAACTCCGGGTCCAGGGTGCGCAGCGCCCCCTCCAGCGCCACCACGAAATAGGGCATCGCGACGAAGGTCTGGCCCAGCACCACGGCCAGGGTGGTGAACCCGATCTCGACTCCCCAGGCGGACAGCTGGGCCCCCAGCAGCCCACGTCGGCCAAGCGTGACCAGCAGGGCCAGGCCAGCCACCACCGGGGGCAGGACCATCGGCAGCACGGCCAGGACCCGCCCCAGTTGCGCCAAGGGCCCGCGGGTGCGGGCCAGCAGCACGGCCAGCGGAAGGCCGAACAGCACCACCAGCACCAGGGAGGCGGTACAGGTGAGCAGGCTGAGCCGCAGCGCGGCCACGGACTCTGGTTGGCCGACCAGTTCCACCAGACGCGTCCAGGGGATCCGGACGAGCAGACCGAGGATCGGCAGGGCGGCCAGGAGCATCGCGAGCCCCGCCGGCAGGTACAGCCAGCGGGGCAGCGATGGATTGGTGGTGGGCCCGGTCACGGCTTCCCGAAACCGGCGTCGGCCAACACCTGTTGACCCCTCGGCCCGGTCACCGCGTCGACGAAGTCGTGCGCCAACTGGGGTCGTCGGGCATGGGCGGTCACCGCGATCGGGTAGCGGTTCACCGCCTTGTCCGCACCGGGGATGGCAACGGCCCCCACCCTGTCCCCCGCACCCTTCGCATCGGTGGCATACACCACGCCGGCGTCGGCCTCACCGGAGACGACCTTGCCCAGCACGTCGGTGACGCTCTGCTCGGCAGACACCGGCTCGAGCGTGATTCCCAGATCCCTGGAGAGCTTGGCGGTGGCATTGCCGCAGGGCACGCCGTCGGCGCACACGACGAGCTTCCGGCCCCGCAGGGACTGGTCCAGGCCGGTGATCTTGAGCGGGTTGCCCGGGGCGACGGCCAGGGTGAGCACATTGGTGGCGAAGATCATCGGGGTTGCGGTGACCAGCTTGCCGTCGGTGGCCCGGGCCATGTTCTTCTCGTCCGCGGAGGCGAAGACGTCGGCCGGGGCCCCCTCCTTCAGCTGTGTGACCAGGGTGGAGCTGCCATTGAAGGAATAATTGATCTTGGTGCCGGGATGGGCGGCCTCGAAATCCTTGCCGATGACCTCGAAGGAGGACTTGAGTGAGGCGGCGGCGAAGACGGTCAGGGTCTCGCTCTCCTGCTCGCCAGCGGAGCAGGCCGTCAGCCCCAGGGCGAGGGCCAGACCCGCAACCAGTGCCAGCCGGGATGTCAGGGGGGCGCGGTTCACGACAGGTCCCCGTCCAGGTAGACCCAGCGCCCGGCGCGACGGACGAAGAAGCTGCGCTCGGCCAGCACCCCACGGGCGCGGCCCTGCCGCCACCGGGCGGTGAAGACCACCTCGCCGGACTCATCCTCCGGGCCGCCGTCGACCACCTCGGTGATGGTCAGGGCCTCCCAGACCTGCCCCGGGTCGGGGACGACGTCGTCGGGACGCTTCGACGGGTGCCAGCTGCGAAAGAGGTGATTGGCTGCCTGCGGATGCCGGGCACCGAGCGCGAAGGCGACATAGCGGGAGCGCATCAGCGCCTCGGCCGTGGGCGCCGGATGACCATCCAGGTAGGGGCCGCAGCAGGCCGCCAGGGGCCGTCCGGTGCCACACGGGCAGGGCTGGTCATCCAGGCTGGTCACCGCTCAGACCTGTCCGCTGCGGCGCTTGCCGACCCTGGTCTTGGCGGGCTTGACGGCCATCCGGGCGACGGGGACCGAGATCATGGCAGGCATGATCTTGGCGACGTGGCCCTGCAGCGCGTTGTAGAGACCGTCGGTGACGCTGGGCAGCCGGCGGTCCAGCGCCTTGAAGGTGCTGGCCACCACCTGGTCCGGGGTGCGGCGCTTGCCCAGCACCTGGTCATCGCCGGCGGCGTCGAAGAAGGCGGTGTCGGTGGGGCCGGGGCAGATGGCCGTGACCCGGACCGGGGTGTTGCGGGTCTCCTGCCACAACGCCTGGCTGAAGCTCAGCACGAAGGCCTTGGTGGCGGCGTAGACGGCCATCGTCGGGATCGGCTGGAAGGCGGCGGTGCTGGCCACATTGATGATCGAGCCCTGCTTCCGGGCGAGCATTCCCGGCAGGAAGAGGCGGCTGAGGTGCGCGACGGCGCCGCAGTTCAGCCCGATCTCATCGTTCAACCGGTCGACATCGGCGGTGGCCAGCTCCCCGATGGTGCCGAAGCCGGCATTGTTCACCAGCACCGCCACCTGGATCTGGCGTCGCTCCAGTTCCGCGAACAGCTCAGTGCGGGCGGTCTCCTCGGAGAGATCGGCGGGCAGCACCACAGCCTCGACGCCGTAGCGGGCGCGGGCGTCGGCGGCAATCCGCTCCAGCTCCTCGGTGCGACGGCTGACCAGCACCAGGTCATGGCCCTGACTGGCGAGGTGGTTGCAGAAGGCCTGTCCCAGGCCGCCGGAGGCTCCGGTCACGAGTGCATGCATGGCCCCAGCCTAGTCGTGGCCTCGACGGGGCGGACCCGGCACGGACCGCCCTCCGAGGTATCCAGGGCAGGCGGACCCGGGACGCTTCCCAGAAGAGGTCTCGCAGGGTGTGTGCATGGTGGTGTGTATGCACACTTGGCCCCGGGGCCCTTGCAGAAGCGGCTCGCAACCGGCGCCCCCGAGCGGCGTCGTTCGGGGCGAGCAGCGTCGTGCGGGGGGCTATCCGCCAGGACACGCGCCACCTTGCGCCAGTCCAGGCACCTTGCGCCACCTCTTGCTGGTTGCGCCCCGAAGACCGGGTTCAGGGTGCATGGGGCGGCGCGACGAGCCGCACGTGGCGCGACGTGTGACCCGGCTCAGGGGCCCGGGCCGGAGGTCAGGGGCCGAGCCAGGGGTCAGGGACGGGTAAGGGCTCAGGGACCGGCCAGCAGGGTGACCAGCCCGAGCATCAGCGGCACCAGCCCGAAAGCCACCACCGCATTGGCGATGAACAGCACGGTGCGTTGCTGCTTGGCGGCCACCAGCGAGCCTGCCACACCGAGGACGGTGACCATCACCGCGATCGCCAACGGGGCCATGGTGCCCATCAGGTGGGCCCAGGGCAGCCCCAGACCCAGCAGGATGGCGAGCACCAGGGCCAGGACGGGGAACCAGCCCCGACGGGTGGCTGGCCGGGCGGTCTGCGGCGTGGAAGTCATGGCCTCGACGTTATCGGACCAGGGCGTCCCCTCGACATGCTCGGGGATCGTGATGGGGCGGGCCGGGGATCGTGATGGGGCGGGCCGGTGATCGTGATGGAGCAGCCCCGGGGATCCTGACCGGACCAACCCGGGGATCCTGACGCGGCGAGCCCGGGGACCCCGACGGGGCCAACCCGGTGATCTTGGCGGACCGAACTCGGCGCGCGACCCAGCCCGTCGGAGCCCTCAGATGCCGGCGTAGGAGTGCAGCCCGCTGACCAGCAGGTTGATCCCGATGAAGTTGAACCAGAAGCTGGCCACGCCGATGATCGCGATGATCGCGGCATTGCGGCCGCGCCAACCGGCCGTCGCCCGGGCGTGCAGGTACATCGCGTAGACCACCCAGGTGACCAGGCTCCAGGTCTCCTTGGGGTCCCAGCCCCAGAACCGGCCCCAGGCGTACTCGGCCCAGATGGAGCCGGCGGCGATGGTGAAGGTCCAGATCGGGAAGGCGAAGGCGTGCGCCCGGTAGGCAAAGGTGTCCATCTGCTTGGCCGACGGCAGCTTGGCCAGGTAGCCGGTGCGGGCCCTGCCGGCGGCCTTGGCCTCGGCTCGTTCCTGGAAGAGGTAGATGATCGACGCCATGCCGCCCAGGTTGAAGGCGGCGCCGGCGATGCAGGCGGCGACGATGTGGATGATAAACCAGACCGAGTGCAGGGCCGGCACCAGCGGCGCCACCGCGACGTAGAAGACGGTGGCGGCCAGCCCATTGCCGACGGCCAGCAGCAGGGTGATCGGCAGCCCCAGCCAGCGCATCCCCTTGGTGGTGGCCAGCAGGACATAGGCGATCACGACGAACAGCAGGGCGGAGATGGTGAACTCGTACATGTTGCCCCACGGCGCCCGGTGGGCCGCGACCCCGCGCAGCACCGTGCCCAGAGCGTGGCTGGCCAGGGCCACGAACGTGAGGCCCATGCCCATCCGGCCGAACATGTCCACCCGCAGCTTGGCGGCATCCTCGTCGGGGCTGCCCGGGGTGAGGGCGGCGGGGTGGCTGGAGGGGGTGGCCTCGACCGGCTCGGCCACCGTGGAAGACGGCTCGGGGATCGTGGAGGACGGCCCGGTTGCCCCCGCGACAGCCTCGGGGAGCGTGGCAGCAGGCGCACCGGCGCCGACGGTCTGCAGGGTGCGGGCCTGGGCGGAGGCCTCGACACGCTCGGCTACCGTGGAAGAGGACTCGGCCACCGTGGAAGTGGACTCGGACACCGGGGAGGACTGCCCGGCCAGCGGAGTGGAGGCGTCGGCGCGCGCGGGGGAAGGGTCCGCGGACAGGCCGCGGGCGGCGGCCCACTCGGCGGCGTGCGCCATGAAGGCCAGCAGGTACAGCACCGCGGCGGTGACGATCCCCAGCGCGGACAACTCCTGGATGCTCACTTCTTCTCCTCCTTGCCGGCGGCCGCTGCGGCCAGCGCGTCGACGTGGTCGGCCAGTCCGGTACGAGCATCGGCGCGGTCCAGTCCGGCGGTCTCCAGCACAAGAGTGCCATCTTCCGCGCGGCGGGTGCGGATCCACAGCCGTCGCGGACGCACGAACAGGCTCAGGCAAAGGCCCAGCACGGCGGCGGCAATCGAGCCGAAGGTCAGCGGCAGTCCGGGCGCGCGGCTGATCTGCACCTTGCTCCAGCGGCTCCACCCGTCCAGCTCGATGCTGCCCTTGCCATCGGGCAGGGTGTAGCCCTCCCCCGGCTTGAGCATGAAGCGCAGGATGTCGTCGCCATTCTTGAACTGGGTCAGCCCCGCGGTGTCCAGCGCGTAGATGTTCTCCGGCCGGCCGGTCTCGGTCTTCGGCTTGCCGTGGTAGGCGTTCAGGAAGAGCTTGGGGTTGAAGGCGTCGGGGAACTTGGACTGGCCCATCATCCCGGACTCGGGGGCGGTGGGCAGGAAGACGCCCTGGAAGGCGAGCCGTTCGGGGCGGGCGTCGGGCACCTTGATCACCCCCGACGAGGTGAAGTTGCCGTCCTGCGGCAGGAAGACCACCGGCCCGGACCAGGCCACCTTGCCATTGCCGTCCTTGACCGTGACATGCGCGGCGTAGCCGTGGCCGATCAGGTGGATCTTGTTGCCGGCGATGGTGGCCGGGTGGTTCACCCGCACCGTCTCCGCCCGAATTGCACCATCCTCGGTGACGTCCATCTTTGCCTGGAAGTCCCGGGCCGCGCCGCGCTGCACCTGGCCGGTCTCGAACTTCACGATGAACTGCTTGAGCTTCATGGTGAAGGGGGCCAGGTTGTCGGTGTCCACCCAGGCGCCGGCGTGGTACTCGTCGTACTGGGTGATGGAATTGCTGAAGCCCTGCCCTTCCACCAGGATCGTGGAGCCCTTGAAGCCGAGCATGTTGTTCCAGGCGATCCCCAACAGCACGAAGACCAGGCTGAGGTGAAAGAGCAGGTTGCCGAATTCCCGCAGGTAGCCGCGTTCGGCGCTGATCGCCAGACTGCCGTCGGCCAGGGTGCTCCGCTCGGTCCGGAAGCGGCTCTTGCGCAGCCAGGCCTCGGCCCGGTCCATGCTGGTCTGGGCCTGCGCGGCTTCCAGGCTGGTCAGCCGGTGCTCCGGAAGCCGGTCCAGCCGCGACGGGAGGCGCGCGGGGCGGCCGCGGACGGCCTTCCAGTAGACCCGGATCCGGGGCAGGATGCAGCCGATCAGGCTGACGAACAGCAGCAGGTAGATGGCGCTGAACCAGGGCGAGGTGTAGACGTCGTACATCCCCAGCGGCTCGTAGAACCTGTCCAGCGTGGGGTGGTCCGTCTTGAACTGGGTGACCTTCTGCGCGCTCTGGCCGCGCTGCGGGATCAGCGAGCCGGGGATGGCGCCCAGCGCCAGCAGGAAGAGCAGGGCCAGCGCGGTGCGCATGCTGGTCAGCTGGGTCCAGACCCAGCGCAGGGCCTCCACCGGCTTCTGGGCGGGTGCGGCCGCGCGGGTGCTGGTGCTCATCGGTTCCTCTCGCCGGGCTGCGGGATGGTCGGTGGGATCGGGGCCGGGTGTGGGGGTTGGGCTGGGTGTGGGGGTTGGGCCTGCCATCAGATCGGCGCCCCGTAGCTGACCGCCCACTGCCGCAGCAGCCCCATCAGCGCATCCCAGGCGCCGGTGACCAGCATGAGACCGACGGCCACCATCAGCAGCCCGCCGAAGCGCTGCACCGCCAACTGGTGACGCTTGACGAAGCCGATCGCCCGCCCCATCCGGGTCAGGGCCAGCCCGGCCAGGATGAAGGGCAGGCCCAGACCCAGGGCGTAGCAGAAGGCCAGGAAGGCACCCCGACCCTGCGAACCCTCGTTCATGGCCAGACCCAGCACGACGGACAGGGCCGGCCCCATGCACGGGGTCCAGCCGACACCGAAGACGATCCCCAGCAGCGGCGCCGCGGCGATCCCCAGCCGGGGCACCCGGTGCAGCCGCAGCTCGCGCTGCCCCATCGGCACGATGCCCAGGAAGACCGCCCCCAAGACAATCGTGAGCAGCCCCACCGCCACGGTGATCAACCGCTGATGGGTGATCAAGGCCGCCCCCAGGCCGCCGATCAGGGCACCCGTCGCGACGAAGACGGCGGCGAAGCCGAGCACGAACAGGGAGCTGCCCAGCAGCATCCGGCCACGACGACCACCCTCCTGCACCTCGGCGGCGCTGAGGCCCGTCGCAAAGCTGAGGTAGCCGGGCAGCAGCGGCAGGACGCACGGGGAGAAGAAGCTGAGCAGGCCGGCCAGGGCGGCCACCGGGATGGCCAGCAGCATGGAGCCACCAATCGCCCCCTCCACCCAGGCGCCGGTCTCCAGCAGGGGCAGCATGGCGGCGCCCGCGGCGGGATCGGTCAGGCCGGGCAGGGTGGTCTGCAGCAGGGTCAGCACTTGGGATCACTCACTCGGGGTTCATTCACTTGCCCGCGGCAATGTCCTCGACGACGCCCACCAAGGTGGACGTCGTGGCCTCGCCCAGGATCCGGGCGGCGATCCGCCCCTCCTTGTCGATCACCAGGGTGCTCGGAATCGCCTTGGCCGGCAGCACCTTGAAGGCCAGCAGCAGGGCACCGTCCGGGTCATAGAGGTTGGGGTAGGTGATCCCGAAGCTGCGGACGAAGGCCTGGCCCTGCGCGGTGTTGGTGTCGCGGGTGTTCAGGCCGACGAACTGGGCCTTCCCAGCGGTCTTCTTGGCCGCTTCCACCAGCGCCGGGGCCTCGTGCCGGCAGGGCGAGCACCAGGAGCCCCAGACGTTCACCACGACGACCTTGCCCCGGTAGTCGGCCAGCGAGAGCTTCTTGCCGTCCAGGGTGGTGCCGGAGATCTCGGGCGCGGGCTTGCGGTCCGCGGGCGGGATCACGGAGAAGTTGCCGTCGCCGACGGCGAAGCCGTCCTCCGCGTTGACCCCCGACGAGTCGCTGCAGCCGGTCAGCGTCGTCAGGGCGGCCAGCGGGAGCAGGCCCGCCGCGCCCAGCAGCCGCCGGCGGCTCGGCCGGGCCACGGTCACAGGGCTTTCCGGGCCGCCGCCGCGGCCTTGGGCAGGGCGTCGACCACCCGGTCGATCACAGTGGCGTCGTGCGCGGCCGACAGGAACCAGCACTCGTAGCCCGACGGCGGCAGGTAGACGCCCTGGTCAAGCATGGCGTGGAAGAAGGCGGCGAAGGCCTCGTCACTCTGCTGCTGCGCCTGCTGGTAGTTGGTGACCGGGCCCTCGGTGCCCAGGAAGACGCTGAACATGGAGTTGGCGGTGTTGATGGTGTGCGGCACGCCGAAGGCGCTCAGCGCGGTGTGCACCGACTGCTGCAGGGTGGCGGAGATCTGGTCCAGGTGGGTGTACACCTCGTCGGTGCACAGCTTCAGGGTGGTGGCACCGGCCACGGAGGCCACCGGGTTCCCGCTCAGGGTGCCAGCTTGGTAGACGCCGCCGACGGGCGACAGGTGCAGCATGTGCTCCGCGGAGCCGCCGAAGGCCGCCGTCGGGAAGCCGCCGCCCATCACCTTGCCGAAGGTCATCAGGTCCGGCTCGACGCCGTCCTTGCCGTACTGGCCGCTGCGGGTGACCCGGAAGCCCGTCATCACCTCGTCGGAGACGAACAGGGCGCCGTGCTCGTGCGCGATCCGCTTCAGGAAGGCGTTGAAGTGCTCCCCCTTCTCCACCGCCGGCTCGATCACGCCCATGTTGCCGGGGCTGGCCTCGGTGATGATGCAGGCGATGTCCTGGCCGTGCTCGGCGAAGATCTTCTCCACGGCGGCGCGGTCGTTGTACGGGGCGACGAGGGTGTCGGCGGCCACCACCTCGGGCACACCGGGGCTGGACGGGATGGCGCGGGCCTCGCGGGTGGCCAGGGTGGCGACGCCGGAACCGGCGGCCACCAGCAGCGAGTCGACGTGGCCGTGGTAGCAGCCGGCGAACTTCACGATCTTGCTGCGGCCGGTGATCCCGCGCGCCAGCCGCAGGACGCTCATGGTGGCCTCCGTGCCGGAGTTGACCAGCCGGACCATCTCGATCGGGGTGCGCTCGACGATCAGCTCGGCCAGCTCCACCTCCGCTTGGGTGGGCGCGCCGAAGGAGGTGCCCTTGGCAGCGGTGGCCCGCACGGCATTCAGCACCTGCGGGTGGGCGTGGCCCAGGATCATCGGCCCCCAGGAGCCCACCAGGTCAACCAGCTCATTGCCGTCGGCGTCGGTGACGAAGGCGCCCTGCGCACTGGTAATGAAACGCGGGGTCCCGCCGACGGCGCGGTAGGCGCGCACGGGCGAGTTCACCCCGCCGGGGATGACCTTCTGGGCGCGGGCGAACAGGTCCTCACTGACGGGCACGGATTGCATGGGGGCCAGCCTATGCGGCCAACGTGGGAACCCCGAATCCATGACCGCCCTGCGGTCTAGCCAATCCTGGCCATCAGACGGCCGCCCAGTCCCTGCCGGGGGTCCGGACCGCGCTCGCCTGTGCACCCTTCACGACTGGTGCTTTCCACAGGCCAATGTTTTCCACAGATCCCCCATCCTCGCTCGCCCACCCTGCTCGAACGGCCTACCGTCAGCCCCATGGGACGGCGAAACATCTACGTCGCGGACAGCCGCGAAGCCTTCTACGACCGAGCCGCGGCCATGGCGGGTAGCCTCTCAGCGGCCATTGACCTCGGCCTCGACCTCTACGTGGCCCGACGGCAGCAGGGTTCGAGCCAGCACAAAGAGATCCAGGTCTACGTGGGGCGGGATGAGGAGCGAGTGCTCAAACGCTTCCATGGTCAAGAACTGGCCGAGTTCCTGATTCCCAACCGCACTCCTGGACGACACGACGGAGTGACGGTCTACCACACCGCCCGCAGCCGGTTGGCATGCTGGCGCTGGTCGGATCCGGATTGGCAGGCCTTGCGCAAGCGGTCATCCCTGCCGCAGATGGAGCTGCACGAAACCTGGTCGGAACGTACCGGCGAGGAATTGCTGGTCTTCGATTCGGTCGCTGAGGTGGTGGCCGCCTTCGATCTGCGCGAGGAGGACCGCACGCTGCTGGAGAACCTGTTCACTCCGCTCCGGGTGGAGGTGCTGGACATCTGAGCATTCGATGATCACCGGCGAACAACCCTTCTAGGACACCCCCTCCGCGGATCATCCTCCGCCGAACCTTCTGGAGACACCTCGCTCAATGTGTGTGTATGTGAGTGTGTATACACACACGATTCGAAAGGTGTCTTCCGAAGAGTCCAGATTGGATCAGTCGCGCTCAGGGATCGGAGGGCTGTTCTTTCGAATTCACCCTGCTGACCGGAGCGGCGTACGGCCGTGTGTATGGACGTGTGTATCCACACCGATTGCAAGACCCCTCCTCGGAGGGCGCGCCCGGCCTCCATGGCACAAACCAAGAAGGTGGTCAGGCCGGGTGACTCAGCAGGCGGCGTAAGTCAGCGAACCGCGTGAGTCAGCGGGCGTGGCGCTGGGCCCACTCCAGCGCCCAGTAGCTCAGCGTGATGTCGGCGCCGGCGCGACGGATGGCCAGCAGGGTCTCGTCGATGGTGCGGTCACGGTCCAGCCAACCGTTGGCGGCGGCGGCCTCCACCATGGAGTACTCGCCGGAGACGTTGTAGGCGGCCACCGGGATGTCGACGGCGTCGGCCACCTGGCGCAGGATGTCCAGGTAGGGCAGGGCCGGCTTCACCATCACGATGTCGGCGCCCTGCTCCACGTCGGCGAAGACCTCGCGCAGCGCCTCCCGGGCATTGGCCGGGTCCTGCTGGTAGGTCTTGCGGTCACCCTGCAGCGAGCTGCCGACGGCCTCCCGGAAGGGGCCGTAGAAGGCGCTGGCGTACTTGGCGCCATAGGCCATGATGGCGACGTCGTCGTGGTCGGCGTCGTCCAGCGCCTCGCGGATGGCCAGCACCTGGCCGTCCATCATGCCGCTGGGGGCGACGACGTGCGCGCCGCACTCGGCGTGGATGCGGGCCATCTCCGCGTAGAGCAGCACCGTCAGGTCATTGTTGACCACGCCGTCGGGATTGAGCACGCCGCAGTGGCCGTGGTCGGTGAACTCGTCGAGGCAGACATCGCTCATCACCAGCAGCTCGTCGCCCACCTCCTGGCGGACCTCGCGGATGGCGCGGTTGAGGATGCCGTCCTCGGCCAGCGCCTTGGTGCCATTGGCGTCCTTGTCCTCCGCCTTCGGCACACCGAACAGCATGATGCCGGCCAGCCCCGCCTCGGCGCAGTCATGGGCCAACTTCTTGATGCCGTCCATCGTGTGCTGGAACTGGCCGGGCATGGAGCTGATCGGGCGCGGCTCGTCAATCCCGTCGGCGACGAAGGCCGGCAGCACCAGGTGCCGCGCCTCCACGCTGTTCTCGCTGACCATGCCGCGCATGGCCGGGTTGGTACGGAGACGACGGGGACGATTGATCATTGAGCCAGTCTAGGACGTGCTCGCAGGGGGCCTCGACAGGCCCGGCCGCCGGGTTTGCTTTCAGGCGGTGGTCGTCTTGCGGCGGCGACGGGTCTCGCTGGGCTTGGTCACCGGGCGTCCCTCGGCGATCAGCTCGTCGCGACGCTCCCGGGCGAAGACGGCCAGGGCATCCACCAGCTCCAGCGCACCCGGCTGCGGGGCGACGACGTCCACCCGCAGCCCGTGCTCGGTGCAGGCGGTGGCGGTCTGCGGCCCGATAGCGGCGATCACCGTGTGATTGTGCGGCTTGCCGGCGATCCCCACCAGGTTGCGCACCGTCGACGAGGAGGTGAAGACCGCGGCGTCGAACTTGCCGGTCTTGATGGCCTCCCGGGTCTCGGCGGGGGGCGGCGAGGCCCGCACGGTGCGGTAGGCGGTGACATCGTCCACCTCCCAGCCCAGCTCGGTCAGCCCCGCCACCAGCACCTCGGTGGCAATGTCGGCCCGGGGCAGGAAGACCCGGTTGATCGGGTCCAGCACCTCGTCGTAGGCGGGGAATTCGGCGGCCAGGCCGGCGGCGGAGTGTTCCCCGGTGGGCACCAGGTCCGGGGTGATCCCCCAGTCCCTCAGCGCCTTGGAGGTGACATTGCCCACGGCGGCAATCCGCAGCCCGCTGAAGGCCCGGGCGTCCAGCCCGTACTCCTCCAGCCGCTCGCGAACGGCTCGCACCGCGTTCACGCTGGTGAAGGCCACCCACTCGTAGGAGCCCTCCACCAGCCCCCGCACGGCCTTGTCCATCTGCTGCGGGGTGCGCGGCGGTTCGACGGAGATGGTGGGCACCTCGTCGGCATGCGCGCCGTACATCTGCAGCCGGGCCACCATCTCGCCCGCCTGGTCCTTGGTGCGGGGCACCAGCACCCGCCAGCCGAACAGCGGCTTGGACTCGAACCAGTCCAGCTCCGGCCGGGGAGTCTCGCTGACCGCGCTGCCGATCATCACGTGCACCGCCAGCTCCGGGTCCAGCGTCCGGGCCACCCGGGGCAGTTCGGACAGCTTGGCTTGGCGGGAGGTCTGCTGGGTGCTGCCACCGGAGAACGTGAGCAGCACCTGCTCGTCGGGGGTGCGGCCGGAGGCCAGGGCCCGGGTCTGCACCGCCACCAACTGGCTGGCGTTGGCGCGGACCACCAGGGTTCCGTCCAGTGGCCACTGGTGATCGCCGTCCAGCTGGTCGGCCTCGCCGGCCTGTGGCACGGCGTTGATCAGGTGCACCCCGGCACCGTCCAGGGCAATCCCGGCGTATTCCGGGATGGCGGTCATGGCGGAGATGCCGGGCACGATCTCGATGTCCAGGCCCGCCTGCACGCAGGCCGCGGCCTCGCGGGAGACCCGGCCGTCCAGGAAGGGGTCACCGGCCACCAGCCGGACGACGCTGCGGCCGTCGACGGCGGCGTCGGTGATGGCCTTGACCCGGGCCTCCAAGGGCGCCTCGGGTGCCTGTTCGGTGGCGGCAAAGCTCAATACCCTCGCCCGGGGGTCCAAGCGGACCGAGGCGTGCTCGGTGAAGGCGCGCAATTCCTCACTGTCCACCAGTACCGCGCCCGCCTCCGCCAGGGCACCGACCGCGGCCAGGGTCAACAGGTTCGGGTCACCGGGACCCGCGCCGACGAACTGCACCCGGCCGGGTGCGTTCGCGATGCCGGCCTCATCATGGTTCATCACCGTGGAACGTCCACCTTCTATTCGGCACCAGCACGCAGCTGGGGCAGGACCTGCTGGGCCAGCCCGGCACCGATGGCTTCGGCGTCGGCGCTCGACCCGTCGCGGACCGCCCGGAGCAGCCCGCCATCGGATGATTGTTTCCCGGCCACCACTGTCAGCGTCAAATCCGTCTCGCCACGGGCGAGCGCCCCGACGGGCGCCAGACAGCCGGCTTCCAAGGTGGACAGGAAGATCCGCTCGGCGGTGACGGCCGCCCGGGTGGCGGCATGGTCCAGCTCCGCCAGGGCCCGCAGCACCTCGTCGGGGGCATCGCTACGGCATTCGACGGCCAGCGCCCCCTGGCCCGCGGCGGGCACCATCAGGTCGACGGCCAGCAGCCGCGCGGGCAGGTCCCCGATGGTCACATCCTGGCTCTGGGTGACCTCGGTGGTCACGGCCTGGAGGTCCAGCCGGCCCAGCCGCAGCAGCCCGGCGGCGGCCAGCAGGGTGGCATCCACCTGGCCGTCGCGCACCAGCGAGAGCCGGGTGTCCACATTGCCGCGGATCGGCACCACGGTGATCTCGACGCCACGATCGGCGGCCAGCTGGCGCAGCTGCACCTCCCGTCGCGGGGAACCGGTGCCCACCACTGTGCCGTCGCGCCACTGCTCGACCCGCAGGCCCACCAGCACGTCGCGGACGTCCTCCCGGGCGGGGATGGCGGCCACGCTCAGCCCCGGCGCCGGCGCCACCGGCAGGTCCTTGAGCGAGTGCACGGCGACGTCGATCCGGTCGGCCAGCAGCTGCTCCCGCACCGCGGTGGCGAAGATCCCCGTGCCGCCGATCTCGGTCAGCCGACGCCGGTCCACATCCCCCAGCGAGTCGATGCCGAGCAGCTCGCACGGGTGCCCCAGCTCAGCCAGCCGCGCGGCCACCCATTCGGCCTGGGCGACGGCCAGCGGGGAGCGCCGGGCTCCAATCCGGATCATGCGCTTGCCTCTTCCTGACCGTCGGCGGTCACGTCCAGCGGATTGAGGGCGGGGACGGCAAGTCCCTCGGCCTGTTCGGTGACGGCCCGCCGTGCCTCGGGCGGGCAGTCGTCGGGATCACTGAGCGCCACGGTGTGCCCCTCCAGGGAGAACAGGGCGCGCAGCGCGGCGGCGTAGTCGACGGGTGCATTGCCACCGGCGAACTCCCGCACCCGCACCGTCGGGGAGTGGATCAGCTTCTCCGCCACCCGGTTGAGCGCATTGTGGATCTCCGCCGCGGCATGCTCGTCCAGCCCGCGCACCCGACGCTCCAGCCGGGCCATCTCCTGGTCCACCACGCCGGTGGCCATCTGGCGCAGCGCCACCACCGTCGGGGTGACGGCCTGGGCACGCTGCCGGGCCAGGAAGGCGGTCACCTCCGAGGAGACCAGCCGGCGGGCGGCCTCCACGTCCAGCTCGTCGCTCCCTTCCGAGGCGGCCTTCAGGCTGGCCAGGTTGACCAGCCGAACCCCCTTCTGAGCGACGTTTTCGTCGACGTCCGGCGGCATCGCCAGGTCGATCACGATCCGCGGGGCCGGGCCGTCGGCCAGGCTCTGGGCACTGATCAGGCTGCCCGACGCGCCGGTGCACGTCACCACGATGTCGTGCGCGGCCACCGCCTCGCCCAGCTGGGACATCGGGATCGCCACGCCGCCCACCTCCGTGGCCAGCCGCTCGGCCTTGGCCAGGGTGCGGTTGGCGCAGTCCACGGTGGCGCCCTGACCGGCCAGCGTGCGGGCGGCCAACCCGGCCATCGCGCCGGCACCGATCACCAACACGGAGCTGTTGGCGGCGTCCAGTTCCCCGTCGAGCTGTTCCAGCGCGGCGGAGAGTACGGAACGGCCGGCCGCGCCGATCGAGGTCTCGGACTGCACCCGCTTGCCCACCCGCAGCGCGGTCTGGAAGAGCTGGTTGATGGCGGGCCCGGAGGTGTGGTCGTCCTGGGCATTGGAGAGCGCCTCACGCACCTGTCCCAGGATCTGGTTCTCCCCCACCACCAGCGAGTCCAGCCCGGCCACCAGCCCGAAGCAGTGCTTCACGGCCGCCTCGTCGTAGTAGACCCGGCAGACCTCGGGCAGGGCGGCCCGCTCCACCCCGGCCCGTCGGGCCAGCGGCTGGGCGACGGCCTCCAGCCCGGCGTGGAAGCGGTCGGTGTCCAGGTAGACCTCGGTGCGGTTGCAGGTGGACAACACCAGCGCCTCGCTCACGTGCGCCGCCTGGGCCAGGCTGCGGGCCAGCGCGCGGCTGGTCTCGTTGTCCATCGACGTGCGCGCCAGCAGGTCAAGACCCGCGGTGCGATGGTTGATGCTGATGGCAAGCAGAGTCACTGGCTTTTCTCCTGCGCAGGCATGACTGGGGCGGCACCGGCCTGGACGGCTACCCGCCGCGCCTCGTGGAAGGCGAGAATGTGCAGCTCCTGACCCAGGTCAACCGTGCGCACGGTGACCCCGTCGGGAGCGGAAAGGGTTGTCGGGGCAAAGTTCAGCACACTGTTCACCCCGGCGTCGACCACCCGGGTGCAAACCTCCTGCGCGGCGGCCACCGGGGTGGTGATGATCACGATCCTGGGGTGGCGGGTGGCGATCTCCTGCTCCAGCTGGTCCGCAGCCACCACCGTGACCCCGGCGATGGTGCTGCCCACCACCTGGGGGTCATTGTCCACCAGGGCCACCAGCCGGAAGTCCGGGTCGAACAGTTCGCTGTGGCTGACCAGCGCGCGCCCCAGATTGCCCACGCCCACCACCATCACCGGCCAGCTGTTCCCGCTGCCGACGTGCTCGCCGATCTCCTTGACCAGGACTGGCACCTCGTAACCCACTCCCCGGGTGCCATAGCTGCCGAAGTGGGACAGGTCCCGACGCAGCAGGGCCGACTGGACGCCAGCGGCCTTGGCCAGCTCGGTGGAACTCACCCGGGTGACCCCGCGCTCGGCCAGTTCCATCAGTGCCCGCAGGTATCCGGGCAGGCGCGCAATCGTCGCCTCCGGGATCTGGTCTGCGGGATTGATCATCACACTCCTGGCCTGGTCATCGCGACGGCAGGGCCGCGGGCGTCATTGCTGGTATGCACTGTAACCACTGGTGAAAATGTTCACAAAGAGGTGCCGTCCGACCCATGGAAGGGCCTGCTGGCCCGCTTCTGCGGATCGGAACAGGCCCCGCAGGGTCGGCCAAGAAACTCAGAGGTGGGCGGTACCGCTCGTCGGGCCGGGTCACAGCGGCGGGGGCGCGGGCACGTCCTCCCCCGCCAGCGCGCGACGCAGCCGCCCCTCGTCCACCTGCCAGTAGTCCAGCAACCGCCCGCGAACATGGATCACCGGCACATGGTCGGTGAACCGGGCGCGCAGCTGCTCGTCGGAATCCACGTCCACCACCGCGACGCTTGTCCCGTGTTCCTGGCTGACCCGGCGAACCACCGGCTCGGCCAGTTCGCACAGATGACAGCCCGTGCGGGTCACCAGCAGGACGTCGCACCCGCGCATGTCCACCGAATCCGTGGTTCCGGCAGCGGGTGCGGGCACACCAACACCCGCAGGCTCGGCGGAGACTGCGGGCTGGCGACGATCACCTCGTGGCCACAGTCGCATCGTCACCCCTGCGGCGCGGTGGCGCCGGCGGGGCCGGTGCGCTGCGCCGAGGTCAACAGGACTTACTTGCCTGCGCGGCGACGCTGGATGCGCGTCTTCTTCAGCAGCTTGCGGTGCTTCTTCTTGGCCATCCGCTTGCGACGCTTCTTGATGACAGAACCCACTGTGGAGCCTTTCCGTGAATGAAGACTGGAATCTTCTTCCAGCCAAGACTTTTTCTCCCAGCACGGCGCGTACCGATGCCCGGGCGACCCCCCAACCTTACCGTCAGGCAACGGTGGGGCGAAATCTGACCGAAGTCCGGCCACCCCCACCCCTCGTGACGACGGATGCTGCGGCCCGGGGAATGAATCGGCTGGCGATATGGTTGGACCATACGTGCCGGTTGCCCGCCCCGTGGCGGCTGCCCGGTGCAGGCTCAGGCCAGGCGCCTGGTCACCACCCGGTGGCTGGCGGCCCGGCGGTCAACGGCGATTCCTGCGGTTGTGTACCCATCCCGATCATCAGGAGATCACCGTGCAGAAGCTGTTCACCCTCGTTGGCAAGCTCGTCGAGGCCTACCCGCAGGCCGTGCTGGGCGACGTCGCCTCCCGCAGCCCCGAGCTCTTCCTGTCCAGCAAGGACCTCACCGCAGACCTGACCGGCCGCTGAGCCCCAGTCGGGTGATCCCCGGCCAGCAGAGCACGACGGGGGATGGGCCGCGCTGGCGGCCCATCCCCCGTCGTCGTGTCTGTGGCGTTGGCTGACTCCTCAGCGCCCCAGCTCAGCCGAACGGTCATGGCTGGCCTGCATCGCCTCGGCGAAGGCGGCCCGCACGGCGTGCTGGTCCAGCACCTTCAACGCCTGGGCGGTGGTCCCGCCAGGACTGGTGACGTTCTCCCGCAGGAGGCTGGGGTGGGTGCCGGACTCGACGAGCATGGCCCCGGCACCGAGGATGGTCTGGTTGGCCAAGGTGCTGGCCACGTCGCGCGGCAGGCCCAGCTGCACGCCGGCCTCGATCATGGCCTCGGCCACCGCGAAGACGTAGGCGGGCCCCGAACCGGACACGGCGGTCACCGCATCCTGCTGGGATTCCGGCACGACGACCACCTCGCCGCAGGCCGCCATCACCTCCCGGACCCGCTCCAGCTGCCCGTCGGTCACGCCCTCCGCGAC
Organism: Luteococcus sp. H101; assembly: GCF_038433155.1. Lineage (NCBI taxonomy): Bacteria > Bacillati > Actinomycetota > Actinomycetes > Propionibacteriales > Propionibacteriaceae > Luteococcus > Luteococcus sp. H101. The sequence goes on along the minus strand of NZ_JBCDMW010000027.1, from coordinate 36,760 downwards.
GGAGATGGCGCTCATCCCCCGCCCCACCAGCGCCGGGGTGTTGGGCATCACTCGCGCCACCGCCGTGCCCTGGGGCAGGTGCTGCCGCATGCTGGCCAGGCTGATGCCGGCGGCCAGGCTGACCACGACGGTCTCCCCGCCGAGGGCGGGTGAGAACTCGTCGAGCATGGCCGTGATGTCCTTCGGCTTCACGGCCACCACGATCACGTCGCTGCCCTCGACGGCCTGCGCCAGCGGGGCGGCGGTGACGCCGTAGCGGTCGACGAGTTCGTCGTCGCGCTCCGTGCGCCGGTTGACGACCACCAGTTCATGGGTGCCGGAGCGGGCCAGGCCGCTGAGGACGGCCTCCCCCATCTTCCCAACACCAACCAGGGCGATCCGCATGTCAGCCCTTCAGGTTGGCCGCGACCACCTCGGCCACCTGGACGGCATTCAACGCGGCGCCCTTGCGCAGGTTGTCATTGCTCAGGAACAGGACCAGGCCCTTGCCCTCGGGGGCGGACTGGTCCCGTCGGATCCGGCCGACATAGGACGGGTCCTTTCCGGCCGCATCCTGCGGGGTGGGGACATCCATCAGCTCGACGCCGGGGGCATCGGCCAGGATCTCGGCGGCCTGCTCCGGGGTGATGTCCTGTTCGAACTCGGCGTGCACCACCAGCGAGTGACCGCTCAGCACCGGCACTCGCACGCAGGTGCCGGCCACCAACAGGTCCGGGATGTGGAGGATCTTGCGCGACTCGTTGCGCAGCTTCTGCTCCTCGTCGGTCTCACCGGTACCGTCGTCGACGAGGTTCCCGGCGATCGGCAGGACGTTGTAGGCGATCGGCTTCACATAGGGCGCCGGGTCCCCGAAGTCGATGACCGATCCGTCCAACCGCAGTTCGTCGAGCTTGCCGGACTCGACGCCGGTGCGGAACTGCTGCTCGGCATTGACGACGGCGGCCCCGCCGGAGCCGGAGATGGCCTGGTAGGTGGCCACGACCAGCCGCTTCAGGCCGGCGGCATCGTGCAGCGGCTTGAGCACCGGCATGGCGGCCATGGTGGTGCAGTTGGGGTTGGCGATGATCCCCTTGGGCGGGTTCTTGGCGTCATCGGGGTTGACCTCGCTGACCACCAGCGGAACCTCCGGGTCCAGCCGCCAGGCCGAGGAATTGTCCACCACGATGGCGCCGGCGGCGGCCACCTTGGGGGCGATCACCTTGGAGGTGGAGCCGCCATTGCTGAACAGGGCGATATCCAGGCCGCTGAAGTCAGCGGTCTCGGTGTCCTCGACGGTGATCTGCTGCCCCTTGAAGGGGATGGTCTTGCCGGCCGAGCGGGCGGAGGCGAACAGCCTCAGCTCGTCGACGGGGAAGTTGCGTTCCGCCAGCAGCGTCAGCATGACGCCGCCCACCTGACCGGTTGCTCCAAAGACTCCTACGCGCATGGTCCAACCCTACGGGCTGTGCCATGAGGCCTCGTCGAGCGTCCACGGTGGGCACGGGTGAGCGGCGGCCCGGCAGCGCGGGCACGGCTGCACGGCCCCTCCCCGGCCCTCAGAGCCAGGAGACCTTGCCGGCCAGCAGGGCGTACCCGACGAAACTGGCCACATCCAGCAGGAAGTGGGCGATCACCAGGGGCCACAGCCGCCTGGTGCGGGTGAACCACAACCCGAAGATGATCCCCATGATGAGGTTGCCGACGAAACCGCCGAAGCCCTGGTAGAGGTGATAACTGCCCCGGATCACGGCGGAGACCAACAACACCACCAGCGGCGCGATCCCGGCCTGCCGGGCGCGGGTGAACAGGTAGCCCACCATCACGAACTCCTCCAGCACCGCATTGGCCGCCGCAGAGGCCACCAGCAGCGGGATGGTCCACCAGAACTGGCCCAGATTGGCCGCCTGCACCGTGGTGTTCAGGCCCAACGCCCGGGCTCCCAGATAGAGGCCCAGCCCGGGGACCCCGATCCCGGCGAACAGCACGCAACCCCACGCCAGGTCCCGACGCCAGCCGGCCCGCCCCAGCCCGAGGATGGCGCGGACCCCGCCCCGCGGATGGGCCACCGTGCGCAGCAGGTAGAGGGCCAACAGGGCGGGAACGGCCAGGAAGGCGATGTCGGCACACTGGAAGAGCGCACTCAGCCACGGCCGGTCCGGGGTGGCGGCCTGGTTCAGGGAACTGGTCTGCTGGTTCAGCGCCACCTGCCGGGTGAGCCGCTCGATGATCCGCAGGATGGAGTAGGCCGCCGACTGCCCCAGGGAGAGGGCCAGCAGGATGAAGGCCTCGGCCAGCAGCAGGCGACGCAGCCGGGTGGAGCCGGACCCCTCGACGGGCGCGGCGGCCGGGGTGGACTCCGGCTCGGGAAGCGGGGCGGACTCCGGGGTCGGCATAGGGCTCATCGACGGGTCACCAGGGCCCGGAGCAGGGGCATCACATTGGCGGGGCGCTCGGCCACCCGTCGCACCAGGTAGGAGTACCAGTCCGGGCCGACGGGCAGGTGCACCCGCACCCGGTGCCCGGTGTCCACCAGCCGGCGGTGCTCCCAGGGCCGGACCCCGTGGTACATCTGGAACTCGTAGTCCTCCCGGGAACGGTGGTGGCTGGCGGCCTGCTCGTCGGCCAGCGCCACCAGCCGGGGATCGTGCGTGGCCAGCATCGGGTAGCCCTTGCCCGCCATCAGCACCGCCATGCAGGCGGCGAAATTGGCGTCGATCTCCTCGCGGCTGGTCAGGCTGACCGAATGCGGCTCGGAGTAGCCGCCCTTGCACAACCGCACCCGGGCGGGCAGGGTGGCCAGCCACCGGCTGTCGGCCAGGCTGCGGCGCAGCTGGCTCTGCACCGTCACCCCCAGCCACGGGTAGTCCTGTTGCAGGGTGGTGAAGCTGGCGAAGGTGGCATCGGTGGTGCCGTGGTCCTCCAGCTCCAGGGTGACCCGGCTGCCGGCATTGCGGGCGGCGGCGCAGATCTCGGCCAGGTTGGCGGTACTGAGGTGCTGCCCGTCACGTGGCAGGGCCTGGCCCAGGCTGGACAGCCGGACGCTGACCTCGCTGACCGGCCCCAGCCCGGCCCGGCCGATGGCCTCCACCAGCGTCAGGTGGGCCCGCCGGGCGCGGGTGGCCTGTTCCCGGTCCTGGGCCGTGGGCAGCAGTGGCTCCAGGCTGGCCTCCAGACCCTTGTCCCGCTGGTCGGCCACCAGCCGGAGCGCCTGCTCGGGATGCTCGGCGGCCACGAACCGTCGCGCCACCTCCCGGGCGGCCGGGCTGCCGGTGACCATCCGGTGGGCGCGACGGGAGCTGCCCAGCCGCTCCAGGGATCGGCTCAGCGGCCCCAGCGGGCGGGTGATCTGCTCGTCGGTCATCCGGCCTGGCCCAGGTGGGTGCGCAGGTCCGCCAGACAACGCGCCAGGATCTCCTCCCGGGCGGCCCGGGAGCCGGCCTTGCGGGTGTTCACCTCCAGCACCACGTGCCCGTCGAAGCGTCGCTCGGCCAGCCGGTGCAGGAGTTCGAAGGCCTGCTGGTCACCCTCGCCGGGCAGCAGGTGCTCGTCCTTGAGCGAGCCGTTGCCATCGGTGATGTGGACATGCCGCAGCCGGGGCCCCCAGGCCTCCAGGTAGTCCAGCGACTGCTGCTTGGCGGTGGAGGCGTGCGAGAGGTCCAGGGTGAGGTGCTCATAGGGCAGCTCCGTGGGGTCCCAGCTGGGCACATAGGCCTGGAAGGGCGTGCCGGGGGTGCGCCACGGGTACATGTTCTCCACCGCGAAGGTGACCCCGGTCTCCTGGTTCAGGCGTCGGATTCCCTCGACGAAGGTCCGGGCATAGCTGGGCTGCCACCGGAAGGGCGGGTGTACGACGACCACCTCGGCCCCCAGTCGTCGGGCGGCCTCGGCGGAGCGTTCCAGTTTCTCCCAGGGGTCGGTCCCCCAGGTGGCCTGGGTGACCAGCAGGGTGGGCGCGTGGATGCTCAGCACCGGCACCTGGTGGTAGTCCCGCAGCGCCTCCACCCGGTCGATGTCGGCGGCCAGCGGGTCGATCCCCACCATCACCTCGACGCCGTCCCAACCCAGGCTGGCGGCCACCTCAAAGCCGGAGGCCGTGGATTCTGGGTAGACCGAACTGGTGGACAGCCCCACCTTGGCGGGGCTTGACGCTCTGGTCTCCGGGTTGGCTGTCTGGTCCACACCACCAAACTAGCCGCTGTCCCCCGCGGCCGGGGGCAGCGGCACCGCTGGTTGGTCCAAGCCCGGTAGGGTGCCAGCCGTGAATGCCGTGCCCGTGGAGATCACCCGCCCCTTCCCCCGCAGCTGGGTGGAGTTCACCGACCCGGCCAATGAAGACCAGGTGCTGCGCTGTGACCTGACCTGGCTCACCTCGTCGTGGGCCTGCATCTTCGGCGCCGGCTGCCCGGGGATCGACGCCAGCCGCCCCGACGACGGCTGTTGCGTGCTGGGGGCGCATTTCAGCGAGCCGGCCGACGAGCAGCGGGTGGCCGCCCACGTGGCCAACCTCACCCCCGAGAACTGGCAGAACTTCACCGAGGGGCAGCACGGTTGGGCCATGGACGACCCGGACGAGGACCCGGACCCGGCCGACGACGATGCCCAGCCCGGCCGCAAGACCCGGGTGGTGGACGGCGCCTGCATCTTCCAGAATCGGCCGGATTTTCCCGGCGGCGCCGGTTGTGCCCTGCACGGCCTGGCCCTGCGGGAGGGAATCAGCCCCATCCAGACCAAGCCTGACGTCTGCTGGCAGCTGCCCATCCGGCGCAGCTACCGCCACCTGGAACGGGCGGATGGCACGCCCTGGTTGGAGATCACCATCGGCGAGTACACCCGGGAGGGGTGGGGTCCGGGCGGTGCGGACCTGGACTGGTACTGCACCTCCAATCCGGCCGCGCACGTGGGGCAGCAGCCGGTCTACCTGTCCTGCCGCGAAGAATTGGTGGAATTGATCGGGCCGCAAGCATATTCCGAGCTCTGCCGGCTGATTGAGCAGCAAAATGGCGTCGCACTGCCGCATCCGGCCGGGAAATGAGGGCTCCAATGACAACCGTCCGGCTGAACCAGTTCACGCCCGCCGGCCGAGGATTTCCACCTCCGCAATATCCGCGACGCCCCTAGTCACCGGCGTTTGTTTGCCCCAGTTTCGCGATCGGGGCAGGAGCCCGCAAGAATGTGCTCATGCATGTCGACCATCTCGTTTTCGCAGCTGGACCCGCAGGCCTCAAGGCGGAGGTCGAACGTCTGGGTGACCTGTTGGGCGCCCAGTTCAAGGATGGTGGATTCCACCCGCGCTTCGGCACCCGCAACCACATTCTCCCGCTGGCGGACAACCGCTACCTGGAGGTCGTCGAGGTGCTGGAGCACCCCGCTGCGGACAAGGCACTATTCGGCCAGGCCGTGCGAGCGCGCACCGAGATGGGCGGCGGCTGGCTGTCCTGGGTGTTGAGCGTGGAGGACATCGTCCCCTTTGGCGAGCGCGTGCAACGCACCCCCGTCGACGGCTCGCGGCACTTCCCCGACGGCCGGCTGCTGGAGTGGAAGCAGGTGGGTATCAAGGGCTTGCTGGCCGACCCGCAGCTGCCCTACTTCCTGCAGTGGACCACGCAGGACCACTCGGTGCTGCCCAGCGCCCTGCCCGGTGAGATCGACGTGTTGGAGATCGACATTGCCGGCAACAAGCCCCGCATCGAGGACTGGATTGGCCAGGAGCTGGGCGAGGAGTTCGACGGGGTGAAGCTGAACTTCACCGCCCCCAACGGCCAGCCCGGCATGGACGCCGTCACCTTCCAGACCCCCACCAAGGGGATCGTGCGGATCTGACGCCCAACTTTCGACGTGCTGCGGCGCGGCCCCGTCCGGGGCCGCGCCGTTGTCGTTGTGGCGGATTTGTCAGAGGGGCCGTCTAGGGTCGTCGTCGTGGCAAGGACGAAGGAAGACCAATGGGCCTGCACGGAGTGCGGGTGGACGTCGGCGCGCTGGGTCGGCCGGTGCGGGGAATGCCAGGCCTGGGGCAGCGTGGCGGAACGCGGCGCCCCCAAACTGGCCGAGGTCACCAGCAATGTTCCGGTGGCCAAGGCCATCCCGATCAACCAGGTGCCCACCAATACCACCACCCGGCACCTGACCGGGATCGGGGAGCTGGACCGGGTGTTGGGCGGCGGTCTGGTACCCGGGGCGGTGGTGCTGCTGGCCGGCGAACCGGGGGTGGGCAAGTCAACCCTGTTGCTGGAGGTGGCGGCCAAGTGGGCCGCTGCGGGCCGGCGCACCCTCTATGTCACCGGGGAGGAATCGGCGGCCCAGGTGAGGCTGCGGGCCGACCGCACCGGCGCCCTGGGCGACGAGCTCTATCTGGCGGCCGAGACCGATCTGGGGACCGTGCTGGGCCACGTCGAGGAGGTGGAGCCCAGCCTGATGGTGCTGGACTCCGTGCAGACCATCGGCACCGCGCAGGCCGACGGCTCCCCCGGCGGCGTCACCCAGGTGCGGGAGGTGACCGGCGCGCTGGTCCGGGTGGCCAAGCGCCGCGGGATGGCGGTGGTGATCGTCGGGCACGTGACCAAGGACGGCAACATCGCCGGCCCTCGCACCATGGAGCACCTGGTGGACGTGGTGCTGAACTTCGAGGGTGACCGGCACTCCGGCTTCCGGATGGTGCGGGCCGCCAAGAACCGCTTCGGCCCGGCGGACGAGGTGGGCTGCTTCGAGATGGGCGAACGGGGCATCGTGGAGGTGCCGGACCCGTCGGGGTTGTTCACCACCCACCACGAGGAACCGGTCCCCGGAACCTGCGTCACGGTCACCATGGAGGGCCGACGGCCCCTGCTGGCCGAGGTGCAGGCCCTGGTGGCTCCGGCTCCCAATGAGAAGAATCCGCGCCGCACCACCAATGGCGTGGAGTACTCCCGGGTGGCGATGATCCTGGCCGTCCTGGAGACCCGGGCCGGGATCAAGCTGTCCGGCAAGGACGTCTACGTGGCGACGGTGGGCGGCGCCCGGGTGGCCGACCCGTGCGCGGACCTGGCCATCGCCGTGGCCGTGGCCTCCGGCCAGCTGGGGGTCAACTTCCCCAAGCGGGTGCTGGCGGTTGGGGAGGTGGGGCTGGCGGGTGACCTGCGTCGCACCCCCGGTCTGGAGCGACGGCTGCAGGAGGCCGGCCGGTTGGGCTTCGAGCTGGCGATCGTGCCGGCCCGCTCCCGGGACGTGACCCAGAAGGTGCCGCCGCTGGGTGGGCTGAAGGTGGTGGAGGTGGCCAATGTGGCCGAGGCCCTGGGCGTGCTGGGGCTACGACGCCAGCCGCGGGGCTGACCGTGCCCATGGGCCGCCCGGAGCCTCTGTTCCGGGATTCCCTCCACCAAGCCACCACCGGAACCACCTTCCGGGCCCCGGCCGGCGGCCAACCCACGGAAAACCGCTCGGCCCACCGCGGTGGCTGCGCGGTGGGCCGAGTGGTGAGTCCCTGCTGACAAGGCAGGCGTTCGGAGGTATCCAGATCGGCGACAACGATTATTAACACTGGATACTCCGGTGAAACTAGTGGACGCTGGGGGTTGACGTCAACTCCGTCGGCATTCACCTGGTCGGTAGGATCGCCCCCATGGCAGCACCTTCCCCCACCGATGCCCAGGCAAGACCGCGTCGCTATCTGGCCCTGTTGGCTCCCGGCACTCCGCTGCGCGAGGGGCTGGAGCGGATCCTGCGCGGCCGCACCGGTGCGTTGGTGGTGCTGGGCAATGACCCCCGGGTGGAGGCGATCTCCACCGGCGGCTTCGCGCTGGACGTCCAGTTCACCCCGACGGCGCTGCGGGAGCTGGCCAAGATGGATGGCGGGATCGTGCTGTCCTCGGACTTCGAGCGGATCCTCGCCGCCGGGGTGCACTTCGTCCCCGACGGGAATCTGCCCACCGTCGAGACCGGCACCCGGCACCGCACCGCGGACCGGATCGCGCAGCAGACCGGCATGCCGGTGGTGACGGTTTCGGCATCCATGTCCACCATCGCGCTCTTCCTGGACGGGCAGCGCCACCCGGTGGAGACCTCCGAGGTGATCCTCTCCCGCGCCAACCAGGCGCTGGCCACGCTGACCCGCTACCGGGAGCGGCTGCAGCAGACCACCCGGGTGCTGTCCGCGATGGAGGTGCATGACCAGGTCACCGTCAAGGAGGTGGCGCTGGTGGCGCAGCGGATCGAGATGATCCGACGGCTGGAGCGCGAGCTGCGGGGCGGGGTGGCCGCCCTGGGCGTCGACGGCCGGCTGCTGGAGATGCAGCTGGACGAGCTGACGTTGGGCGTCGACGAGTCGGCCAATGCGCTGGAGCAGGACTACCGGCCCCAGGGCCAGGATGACTTCACCTTCCGGGTGGCCGCGTTGGAGGAGCTGACCCCAGCCGAGTTGCTGGAGCCGACGGTGGTCGCCCGCACCATCGGCTTCGGGGACGCGACGGACCTGGAGACCCGGCTGGAGCCCCGCGGCTACCGGCAGATGGCCCAGTTGGTCCGGATCCCGCAGGGGCTCGGCCGCCGCTTGGTGGAGCACTTCGGCAACCTGCAGGCCCTGTTGGGGGCCACGACGGCGGAATTGCAGGAGGTGGAGGGGATCGGCGTCGGCCGGGCGCGCGTCGTGCGGGAGGGCCTGGCCCGGATCGCCGATGCCGTCAGCCCGGAGAACCTGGACTGATCCGGCCGGGAGTGGGCCAACAGGTCAGCCCGGCAGGAGTTCGTCGCGCCGGGCCTGCACCTCGGCCCGGATGGCCTGCAACACGGCCCGCGCCCCGGCCCGGCGCAGTTGCCCGGGGGCCAGCGCGGCCACGAAGGTGAGAGTGGGCCGGACCTCGTCGGGCAGCACCGGCACCAGATTCGGGTACCGGTCGGCCAGGAAGCGAGGCAGCAGGCCCAGCCCGGCACCCCGTCGGGTGGCCTCCAGCTGGAAGAAGACGCTGGTGGAACCGACGGCGACCGCCCGCCGCGGCAGCACCGCCAGGTCCTCCACCCGGACCAGCCCCTCCACGTAGTAGACCAGCGAGTGTTCGGCCAGCTCCGCCCGGGAGCGCGGGGCCGGCCGACGGGCCAGGTGTTCGGCGCTGGCGTAGAGACCCAGGGTGTAGGGAGACAGTTCCAGCACACCGGTGCGCCGGGCCGTCGAGCGGGCCAGGCCGATCTCAACGTCGGCATGGCTGCCCTGGAGCAGCGGCCGGGTGGCCGTGGTGACCTCCACCTCCAGGCCGGGGTGCCGAGCACGCACCGCCGCGACGGCGGGGGCAACGAAGCAGGCGGCGAAGGCCTCGGGGCCACTGACCCGGACCAGGCCCACCAGGTCCCCCTCCCCCGCGGCGCTGGAGCGGGCGTCCAGCAGGGACCGCTCGATCTGTTCCGCGGCCGGCAGCAAGGCCCGGCCGCGGGCCGTGAGGTAGCTGCCCTGTGCCCCCGTGGCCAGCACCGGCGAGCCCACCTCGCGCTCCAGCCGGTGGATCCGCCGGGCCACCGTGGTGTGGTTCAACCCCAGCGCCTGCGCGGCGCCGCTGAGGGTGCCCGCCCGAGCCACCTCCAGCAGGACCACCAGGTCATCGGCATTCATGGGCTGATTCTCGCGCTGTTGTGCGGATCCGCACAACAGCATCGCACTATTGGGCATTGTGCGCAGAGCGCCCGGGCAGCAGGATGGCTCGCACCGCCAGCAACAAGGAAGCGCTGCCCAACCCTGCCCCGGCTGCCGCGCGTCGCGGCCAGCGACCCGTCCATCCCGCCACACCCGGCGAGGACCACCACCGGATGACCCGGAACAGCATTGGGCAGTGTTTCCCTCACGACGAAGCCCCGGGCGCCGATGCCTGTGGCTCCGGGAACGGACCAGCATGCTCCTCGGCCTGATCGGCATCATCATCTCCCTTGTCCTGCTCATGGTGCTCGCCTACCGCGGCGTCTCCGTGGTGCTCGCCGCCCCGATCTGCGCCTTCTTCGCGATGGCGATGTCCGGGGCCCCGCTGCTGCCCGGCTACACCGAGATCTTCATGCCGGCCCTGGGCAACTTCGTGCGCAACTACTTCCCCCTGTTCGCGACGGGTGCCATCTTCGGCGGCCTGATGACCGCCGCCGGCTATGCCAAGGCGATCGCCCAGATCCTGGCCCGGACCTTCGGCGCCAAGCACGCCCTGGTGGCCACTGCGCTCACCTCCGGGCTGCTGACCTATGGCGGCATCTCCACCTACGTGGTGGTCTTCGTGATGTTCCCGCTGGCACTGGAGCTCTTCCGCCAGGCGGACATCCCGCGACGCCTGATGCCCGCCACCATCGCCGTCGGCAGCCTCACCTTCACCATGACCGCGCTGCCCGGCAGCCCACAGATCCAGAACATCATCCCCGGCAATGCCTTCGAGACCAGCGCCTTCGCCGCCCCCGGCCTGGGCCTGCTGGGTGGCGCGATGATGCTGTTCAGCTCCCTGGCCTGGCTCACCTACCGCAGCCGTCAGATGACCCGGGCCGGCGAGCACTTCGCCGCCCCCACCGAGGCGGAGAAGCAGCGGGCCTCCCACGGCGAGGCCGTCGACAGCCACGCGGAGGTGAGCGAGGAGTCCACCCATTCGCTGCTCACCCCCGCCCACCCCGGGCTGGCCTTCATCCCGCTGCTGGTGATGTTCACCGTCAACCTGGTCTGCACCAAGTGGGTGCTGCCGTCGATGGACTGGAGCTTCTTGGCCAACGATCCATACAAGGGCGCCACCCTGGGCAACCGGCTAGCGATGTGGGCCGCGCTGGTGGCCATGTTGTCCTCGGTGCTGACCGTGCTGGCGCTCAACCTGCGCAACCTGGGCGTGCTGTGGAAGGTGATGGGCGACAGCGTGAAGAATGCCTTCATCCCCATCCTGACCACGGGCTCCGAGGTGGGCTACGGCGCCGTCATCGCCAGCGCCGCCGCCTTCGCGCTGATCCGGGACAGCATCCTGGGGGTCAGCGGCAGTGCCCTGATTGCGTCGGCCGTCTCGACGTCGGTGGTGGCCGGCATCACCGGCTCCGCCTCCGGCGGCATGACCATTGCCCTGAACGCGATGGGCGCGGAATTCAAGCGGATGGCGATCGAGCAGGGGGTCAGCCTGGAGGCGATGCACCGCATCACCGCGATGGCCTCCGGCGGCCTGGACTCGATGCCCCACAATGGCGCCGTGATCACGCTGCTCCTGGTCTGCGGCCTGACCCACCGCGAGTCCTACAAGGACATCTTCATGGTGACCCTGCTGATCCCGGTGCTCACCGTCGCGACCCTGATCCCGGTGGTGATGGCCTTCGGGTCCTTCTGAGCGACGGCGCAGCTCCCCTCAACCGCATCCCGCGCTGGGGGCTCGGGGGCGCAGCGCCCCCGATGTGTCACTTCAGGTTCATCACCAGGGTGGCCGGCTCGGCACCGTCGGCGCTCACCGTGGCCCGGTAGGTGCCGGGTTGCAGCTTCTCGGAGCGGAGCGTGCAGCCGTCGGCGGAACGCTTGCCGGGCCAGGTGACGCTGGTGCTGAACGCCTTGCCGGGCGCGAGCTCGACGACATTCTGGCTGGTGGGGGCCCACTTGGAGCAGTGCACGGTGGTCCAGATCCGGTCGGACCCGGAGGTGACCTGCACCTGCACCGGGGCCTTGGCCAGGTCCAGCTTGCAGGCGGCATTCCCGCCATTGGTCAGGATGACCGTGAGGGCGACGGCGGCGCCGGCCTTGGGTGCCTTGTCCCCGTCGATGGCCAGGGTGAGGCCGTCGGAGCCGCAGGTGGTGGGCTGGCTCGGGGTGGGCGTCGCCGAGGCGGAGGACGGCGAGGCGCTGGGCGAGGGCGAGTCACTCGTCGAGGCCGTGGCCGACGGGCTGGCGCTGGGGCTGGCCGACGTCGAGGGTGTCGGGGTCGCTCCCCCGGCCTGGGCCAGGGAGGACGGGTTCTGTGGGGTGGCGGCGACGGTGCCCTGGTCACCGCCCCGGAAGAGGCCGGACAGCACCCACCAGATCATCCCCAGTGCCAACAGGGCGGCGACGACGACGATGGCCCGTCGGATCCAGTAGGTGTTCACTGATTCGGGGCCGGAGGGACGCATCACCGAGTTCATGCCACGATCGTAGGGAACCGCCGCCGGGTTGCCGGCGCACCACGCCCAAATCCGGACCCGCGCGGCCGCATCCACCGTGGTGAACTCCCGCTGGCCGACGGCGGGGTCAGCTGGCCGACGGCGGGGTCAGCTGGCCGATAGAGGGGGCAGCTGACCGACGGCGGGCTCCAGTGCGTCGCCGACGAGACTGGGCGGCCCCGCCTATCATGACCCGGTGACCGTTGACCCCGCGCCCCAGCCCGGTGCCGCCGGCTCCGCCATCGACCGCCCCCTGGTGGTCCGCCTGGTCGGTGACTGGTTCCGCCAGCATCGACGGGACCTGCCGTGGCGCCGATCCACCCCGTGGGGCGTGATGGTGAGCGAGTTCATGTTGCAGCAGACCCCGGTCTCCCGGGTGTTGGGGCCGTGGCAGGAGTGGCTGGAGCGGTGGCCCGAGCCGGATGACCTGGCCGCCGAGCAGCCGGGCGCCGCGGTGGCGGCCTGGGGTCGGCTGGGCTACCCCCGTCGGGCCCAGCGGCTGCACCGGGCGGCGACGGTGATCAGCGAGCAGCACGGTGGCCGGGTGCCCGAATCCTTGGCGGACCTGCAGGCCCTGCCGGGGGTGGGTCGCTACACCGCGGCGGCCATCCACTCCTTTGCCTTTGGCGGCCGGGCGGTGGTGCTGGACACCAACATCCGTCGGCTGTTGTGCCGGGTGGAGCAGGGCCGGGAGTTCCCGCCGGACCAGGCGACGGCGGCGGAGTGGCGACAGGCAGAGCTCTGGCTCCCCGACGAGCCGGCCGAGGCGGCCCAATGGGCGGCGGCGTCGATGGAGCTGGGGGCCCTGGTGTGCACCGCCCGCAGCCCGCGGTGCGACGAGTGCCCGGTGCGCGAGCTGTGCGCCTGGCGCGCCGCCGGATACCCCCGACACGATGGCCCGCCTCGCCGGGCGCAGGCCTGGCACGGCACGGACCGGCAGTGCCGCGGGGTACTGCTGGACCTGGTGCGGCACCAGCCCGACGGTGTGCGGGTGGAGGTGGCCCTGGAGGCCTGGGCGGACCGGGAGCAGGCCGAACGCAGCCTGGCCGGACTGCTCAGCGACGATCTGCTGCGAACGGCCGACGGTCTGCTTCGGCTGTGACCTCTGGCTCCTGCTGGGCACCGGGCGGGAGGTTGGTCGAGGAGTCGAAGCGTCGCCACCCCAGCACCAGCAGGAGACCGGTGGAGAGCAGCAGTTCGGCGCGCTGCACCAGCCCGAGCAGCGCGCCCGGCACGCCGGGTAGCTGCATCGCCAGGGTGAGGCCGGTGGCCACCATCCAGCCCAGGAAGAGCACCGTCAGGACCCGACGCCCCCGCCGCCCGATCCAGCAACCCCGGCGGGGATGCCGGTAGAGCAGCACCAGGAAGGCGCCCCACAGCGCAAAACCCGCCAGCAGGCTGGTGACCCCGTGCGCAAGGTGGGTCCACGGCACCCGCCCGGCGGCCTCTCGCACGGCGCAGGCCTGGTCCCGGGTGGCGACGCAACTCATCGGGAAGCTCGAGTCCAACACGGTGCACAGCCCGAAGATGGTCAGCAGCCGGTACATCCACAGCTCTCCGCGCGGGGTGCTGCCGTCGCGCCGCCTGGCCAACAGCGTCACCAGTCCGGCCACCAGCAGGGACAGGCCGGCCAGGGTGTCGCCCAGCCGGAAGAGCCAGGCGTGGGGCTCACCGTCGGCTCCCAGTTCACTGACATAGGAGGTGACCGGGGACACGTCTGTGGCCAGCAGGAATTCCAGCAGCCACGCAGAGTAGAACAGCCCGCCCAGCATCAGCAGCAGGCCCGTCACACGTCGCGTCCCAACCATGGGATTCAGGGTAGGCAACGACGGGGTCGCTGCGGATCGGCCCACGGGCCCGTCCCGACGGCCATGGCTCCTTCCCCAGGCGGAGCCACCCCCGAGGAATCCTGGGCGCAGGGAAGTCCTGGGCCCAGCACCCGGCGCCATGCAGCCAGCATCCCGGACAGACAGCACCCAGCATCCCAGACAGACAGCGCCCTGCACATGCTGCGGAACCAGGCCCCGGAACGCACTTCCACCGCGGCGGCACCTCCCGCCATCGGCGCCGCTGACGGGTTGATCCGCAACATTCGCAGGGCGCCCCGAGGGACCTGCCGGTCCCCCACTGACCGGGCTGCTAGTTTGGTGGGCGCACACGGGAGTCCGGAGCACCGGGCTGAGAGGAAGGTTTCGCACCTTCGACCGTCGAACCTGATCTGGGTCATGCCAGCGCAGGGAGGCCTCTTGCGGCAGCCGAGGGTCGGCTGTCACCCGTGCCCATCCCATGAGGGGGCACACCAATGGACAACATCACCGAGGACCACACCCGTCCCGTCGAAACCAAGGGCTGGCGGGTGGTGGACATCGTCGTCGCCGCCGTGCTGGGCGTCGCGGTTGGATTGATCTTCTTCGCCTTCAACAACACCATCGCCGCCACTGCCTGGGGCCCGCTGGACGCGGTGCTGCCCGGCCTGGCCGGGCTGATCGCCGGCGTCTGGTTCCTGGGCGGCCCGCTGGGTGGCCTGATCATCCGCAAGCCGGGCGCGGCCCTGCTGGTCGAGTTGCTGGCGGCCACGGTCTCGGTGCTGCCGGGCAACAAGTGGGGCATCACGACGCTCTACTCCGGTCTGGCGCAGGGGATCGGCGCGGAGATCGTGTTCGCGATCTTCGCCTACAAGCGGTGGAAGCTGCCGGTGGCGGCCTTCGCCGGGATCGGTGCGGCCGTCGGCGCCTTCGTCAACGAGTTCATCCTGGGCAACTATGCGAAGAATCTTGCGTACAACGCCACCTACCTGGTCTGCCTGATGGTCTCCGGCGCGGTGCTGGCCGGTGGGCTGGCCTGGCTGCTCACCCGGGCGCTGGCCTCCGCCGGTGCGCTGAACCGCTTCGAGGCGGGCAACCAGGCCCGTCGGGCCGTCTGAGCCGGCGCCGATGCCACTGACCGCCCAAGGCTGGGGCTGGCGGCACGCCGGGCGCCGGGCCTGGGCGGTGCGGGACGTCACCTTCCGGATCGAAGACGGGGAACGGGTGTTGCTGCTCGGCGCCTCCGGGGCCGGCAAGTCCACCCTGATGCATGCCCTGGCCGGAGTGCTGGGCGGCGCCGAGGAGGGTGAGGAGGCCGGCCGACTTCTGGTGGACGGGCGGCACCCCAGCCGGATGCACGGCCACGTCGGGCTCGTGATGCAGGATCCGGAGACCCAGGTGGTGCTGGCCCGGGTGGGTGACGACGTCGCCTTCGGATGCGAGAACCTGGGCGTCCCCCGGCAAGAGATCTGGCCCCGGGTGCGCGACGCGCTGGACGCCGTCGGGCTGGACGTCGGCCTGGACCGGCCCACCACCGCCCTGTCCGGCGGGCAGAAGCAGCGGCTGACCATCGCCGGCGCCCTGGCCATGCGGGCCCGGGTGCTGCTGCTGGACGAGCCCACCGCCAACCTGGATCCCGACGGCGCCCGGGAGGTGCGCGACGTGGTGGCCACCCTGGCCCGGGAGCGCGGGAGCACCCTGGTGGTGGTGGAGCACCGGACCGAGCTGTGGGCGGACCTGGTTGACCGGGTGATCGTGCTGGCTCCCGGCGGCGGGCTGCTGGCCGACGGCCCACCGGCGCGGGTCTTCGACGAGCATCGCGCGGCGCTGCTGGCGGCCGGGGTGTGGGTGCCCGGCACCGCCCTTCCCGGGCGCCGGGACCGGCTGGAGACGCTGGCGGTCACCGCCGGCCCGCGGGCCTCGACAGGCTCTGCCACCACGGCAGGGGCCTCCTCCATCGCAGCAGGGCACCTGCGCACGGACGCAAGCACGGCGGCCGAGCCTGTCGAGCCACCCAGCCACCCGACGAACCTGCTGACCACCGAAGGTTTGAGCATCGGGCACACCCCGGAACACCCGGTGCAGCGCGAGCTCACCGTGACCATCCCGGCCGGACGATCCACCATGATCACCGGGCCCAATGGGGCCGGGAAGTCCACCTTGGCGCTCACGCTGGCTGGCCTGCTCCCCCGGCTCGACGGGCGGGTGGTGGCCCACCAGTCGCTGTGGCCCCCGCCCACCGTCAAATTGGGCCGATGGAGCCGTCGTCGCCGGATTGACCCCAGCGACCCGGCCAGTTGGGCCTCCCGGGACCTGTTGACCCGGGTGGGCACGGTCTTCCAGAGCCCGGAGCACCAGTTCGTCGCCACCACCGTGCGCGATGAACTGGCCGTCGGGCTGAAGGCGCTGTCCGCCGTGGACCCGAGCTGGACCCCGGCCCGGATCGACGAGCGCACCGACGAGCTGCTGGCCATGCTCCACCTGGCTGGGATTGCCGGCGCCAACCCGTTCACGCTGTCCGGCGGGGAGAAGCGTCGGCTCAGCGTCGGCACGGTGCTGGCCACCGCGCCTCGGGTGATCTTCCTGGACGAGCCCACCTTCGGGCAGGACCGCAATACCTGGCTGGACATGGTGGAGCTGGTGGGCCGGATGCTGGCCGAGGGACGCAGCGTGGTCAGCATCACCCATGACCGGGACTTCATCCAGACGCTGGGCGAGCACCACATCCGATTGGAGCCCGCCCCATGAGCCGGCGCGGCAACCGGAACCTGCTGGACCGGGTCAACCCGGCCACCCGGCTGGGGCTGGCGATCATCCTCAGCATCCCGCTGATCATCACCCTTGACTGGGTGAGTGCCAGCGTCGCCCTGGCTCTGGAGGCCCTGGCCCTGGTGCTGTGCGGGGTCTCCCCCGTCCGGATCCTGCGGCGCCTGCTGCCGCTGGTGGTGATCGCCCCACTGGGTGCGGTCAGCATGCTCCTCTACGGCCAGGCCGGGGGCCGCACCTGGTGGCGCTGGGGCCCGGTGCACGTGAGCGACAACTCGATCCTGCTGGCCATCAGCCTATTCATCCGGATCTTTGCCTTGGCCCTGCCAGCCATCATGCTGCTGGCCGAGATCGACGCCACCCGGATGGCCGACGGTCTCTCCCAGGTAATCCGGCTGCCGGCACACTTCGTCCTCGGCAGCCTGGCCGGCTTCCGGATGCTGGCGCTGTTCACCGAGGACTGGCGCACCCTCGGACAGGCGCGGCGCGCCCGTGGCCTGGGCGACGGCGGTCGGCTCCGGCGGTGGGCGCTGATGAGCTTCTCCCTGCTGGTGCTGGCCCTGCGTCGGGGAGGCCGGTTGGCGACGGCGATGGAGGCCAAGGGCTTCGGGGCACCCGTCGAACGCACCTGGGCGCGCGAATCGACGGTGGGCTGGCCGGATCTCATCGCGGTCCTGGCCTGCCTGGGGATCGCCGTCGCCTCCGTGGCGGCGGCCATCCACTGTGGCACCCTGCTGACAGTGCTGTCATGACGGTGCTGCGGCGAGTCCTGATCGACGGCGGCTCCGGCTCCGGCAAGACCAGTTTCGCCCGTCGGCTGCAGGCCCGGTGGTCCCAATGGTCCGCCGAGCCGGTGCAACTGGTGAGCCTCGACGACTGCTATCCGGGCTGGCAAGGCCTGGCCGAGGGCTCCCGGATGTGCGCGACGGACATCCTGCACCCCACCAGCCCCGGCTACCGCCGCTGGGACTGGGAGCGCAGCCAACCGGCCAACTGGGTGGCGCTGGACCCGGCCCTCCCGCTGATCGTGGAGGGGTGCGGCGCCCTGAGCCGGGAGTCGGCGCCGCTGGCCCAACTCACCGTCTGGCTGCAGCTGGACCAAGCGGAACGCAAACGCCGCGCACTGGGCCGCGACGGCGACGGGTATGCCCCGTGGTGGGAGGTCTGGGCCGCCCAGGAGGCCGAGCACTGGCGTCGCAACCAGCCCTGGCGGCTGGCAACGGTGCTCCTGAACGGAAACCCCGGTTGACAGCCAGCCAGTATGACGTCTGTCTGAACTTCCCCTGAAAGTAGGTCACCCGCCCAGATCACCCCGAAAAACATCCTGAGAGATTTCTCACATTCAGCTCTGACTAGGTGCTTTGTCCATCCTCGGGATGATGCGAACAGCCCACTGCCGGGGCCTTTCCGGCACCCTTCCCGACGGTGGGGCAGGTGCGCGGTCGGCGGGGGCCAGCTAACGTTTTCGTTGTAACGAGGCAGTCTGGAACCCCCGAGCCGGCAGCCTCACCCAAAACCGGAGGCACCCGGATCCCCCGAGCCGCTGCCTCCTGAATGACCCCGGAGATCGGAACCCCCGAGCCGTGAACCGGGACATGCAACACCCGCGAACGCATCCCCCGAGGCGAACGCGGGTGTTGCCATGTCTGCACCCAAACGCGAAGCCGGGGACATGAGTGGTCGGCGCTTCCCTACAGTGGGCGCATGCGTGAACTGGACACCGCGAGCGCGATCGAGCGCGCCCGGACCCTCCTCGACGAACGTCCCGGGCGGGTGATCCTGGGTCTGGCCGGCGCGCCCGGCGCCGGGAAGTCCCACCTGGCCACCCGGCTGCACCGGGCCCTGCCCGGCAGCGTCGTGGTGGGGATGGACGGATTCCACCTGGCACACAGCATCCTGACCGCCCGTGGCGATGTTGCCCGCAAGGGAACTCCGGACACCTTTGACGCCCACGGCTACGTGGCGCTGCTGCAGCGCCTGCGGGACCCGCAGGGGGTCACCGTCTGGGCGCCGGAGTTCCGACGGGAGGTGGAGGATGCCATCGCGGGGGCCGTGGAGGTCCCGGCGTCGGCGCGGCTGGTGATCACCGAGGGCAACTACCTGCTGCTGGAGACCGAACCGTGGTGCCGGGTGCGCGGGCTGTGCGACGAGATCTGGTTCGTCGCCCCCGATGAGGAACTGCGGGTGGAACGCCTGGTGGGCCGCCATGTGCAGCACGGCCGGGCACCGGAGGCTGCCCGGGAACGAGCCCTGACAGGCACCGACGGGCGCAATGCCGCGCTGGTGGCCGCCAGCCGGGAACGCGCCGACGCCGTGATCCGCTGAGGCGTCAGACCAGGGCGTACTTGGCCACCATGGCCACCAGCAGCCCCACGGTCACCATCCCCAGCCAGGGCCAGGTCCGGTTGGGCCGGCCCTGCCAGGTGCGCTTGACCGCGGTCATCATCAGCTGGCTGCAGGCCAGCCCCACCAGGAAGCCACCCAGGTGCGCCTGCCAGGCGATCCCGGGAATGGTGAAGGAGATCACCGCATTGAGCAGCAGCACCCCCCACATGGAGCGCGACGAGGCGCCGATGTGCCGGTACATCGGCAGCAGGGCGCCAAACAGCCCGAAGACGGCACCGGAGGCGCCCACCACGCCGGTGTTCCAGCTGGCCGCGCTGGGCTGGGCCAGCAGCAGGAAGCCCACGCCACCACCCAGGGCGCAGATCAGGTAGAGCGCCGCAAACCGTGCCCGGCCCAGCGAGAGCTCCATCCACTGCCCCACGGACCACAGGGCGAACATGTTGAAGGCAATGTGCATGATGCCGTCGTCGGAGTGGGCGAAGGCCGAGGTGAGGTAGCGCCACGGTTCGTACTGTCCCAGGGCGGGGCTGAGCACCACCTGTTGGGTGAAACCGGGCAGGGTCAGCTCCGCCAGCCACACGGCCGCGCACACCGCAATGATGCTCCACGTCACCACCGCGAGCTGGGGGCGTTGACGGCGTGCCGGCGGGGCCACGTCCGACGTCCATTGCTGAGTCACGCAGGCAACACTAGATTCCTCAACCAAGAGCCCGCTGTGGGCCCGTGCCCCGTCCGACGCCCAACAGCCGGGCCTGATTGTTCGGTGGTTGCCTAGACTGTCCGGAAAGCACCGAGGGGACCCGTGAACCAGACCAGCCCAGACCTGACCGTCGCCGACCTGCGACGGCTGGTGCACAGCGCCTACGGCTCCTCACTGTCCCCCGTCGATGACAACTTCGCCCGGGAGCTGCCCACCAGTGGCCCGGCCCGGACCTTCCTGGTGGAGCTGGCCGACGGCCGGCCGGTGGTGTTGCGCGTCGCGCCGCCGCCGGACGCCGTCCTGCTGACCCAGGAGCGGGACCGGCTGGCCGCCGAGGTGGAGGCGCTGCAGGTGATTGCGGAACACACCGGCGTGCCCGTGCCCACCATGCACCACCACGACGACAGCTACCAGCTGGTGGCGGCGGAGTGGTTCTGCCGCGAGTACCTGCCCGGGCGGATCCTCCCGGCCGGCTCCGACCTGACGGATCCGGCCCTGGCCGGGTTGCGAGCGGAGCTGGACCAGGCCGCGCGGGCCCTGCACACCATCACCGGCGAGGGTTTCGGGCACTTCCTGCAACCCACCCTCGGCTCCTGGCAGGACGCCTTCACCGGTTTGGTGGAGGATCTCCTGGCCGACGGGCAGCGGCTGGGCGTCGACCTGGGAATTCCCGTCAACCGGGTGCACGCCGCGGTGCTGGCCGCCGCACCGGCCCTGGACGGCGTGACCGAGCCGGTCTTCTGCCCCTGGGCCCTGGGCATCGACGGGGTGGTGGTGGACTCCCAGAACCGCCTGGTCGGTCTGGTCCAGCCCGACCGGGTGCTGTGGGGTGACCCGCTGATGGAGGTCGACGGTCTGGGCGCGGCCACCACGGAGGGCGCGCAGGAGCCGCTGCGACGGCGGCTCTACCAGCTGTATTCCGCCCTGACGGCGGCGATGACCCCGGCCCGGGGCGCCACGCCGGCCGCCCCGGAGGGCGCCAGCCGGGTGCGGGAGCTGGTGCTGGGTCTGCCCGGCTGAGGCGCCGCGCACCCCCGACGCGCGGCCCAGCCCATCAGCAGGCGGCCCCATAAGCAAGCGGCCTAGCAGGCCGGAGGCCAGCCCAGCCCACCACACCAACCCAAGCCGTCAGGCCATCAGGCGCATCGTCCCGAAGCCGGTACCGGCCAGCACCGCCGCGCCCCACGAGGTGCCCTTGTTCAGGTAGCTGTAGAGCTTGCCCTCGGGGTTGCGGCCAATCATGTCCAGCCGGCCATCGCCATTGAGGTCGCCGGGGACGAACAGCGCGGTCCATCCGCTCCACCCCTGACCAACCTGCCGGGCGTTGGTCAGGTGACCCTGGGCGTCGGTGTAGTAGGCGAACAGCTTGCCGTCCTTGCGCACCGCGATGATGTCGGCTCGGCCATCACCATTCATGGAGCCGGGGCCAATCAGGTGTTGCATCCCGTTCCAGTTGGCCCCGATGGCGGTCATGCTCCCGATCCCGGAGGTGGTCAGGGTGTAGCGCAGCAGTGAGCCGTCGGCCGTCCGCCCCACCAGGTCGGTCTGCTTGTCCCCATTCATGTCCCCCACGACGGTCAGCGCGGTGAGCTTGCCCCAACCCTGGCCCACCTGGGCGCCGGCCGTGAACTGGCCCATCCCCAGGGAGCGGTAGAGCCACATGCTGCCGTCGTTGTGCCGGGCCAGCAGGTCGGTGCGGCCGTCGCGATTGACGTCCCCGGCCAGGCTGATCCAGTTGGTGGACCCCCAGCCATGCCCGATCTTCCAGCCGTGACCCAGCCGGCCGTCGGAACGGCCCTTGTAGACGTACAGGTCCCCCGCGGTGTTCACGGTGTAGACGTCGGCAATCCGGTCACCGGACTGGTCCCCGACCACCCCGGTGGCGGGCGCGGCGGTGGTGAACTCGATCTGCCGGGTCTGGGTCTTGCTGCCGCCGGCCAGGACGCCCATGGTGGCGGTGATCTGGCCGGTGTAGTGGATGCCGGGCTTCAGGCTCGCGGCCGGCACCAGGGCCGCTGCGGCGGGCCCCATGTAGTCCACGGGCAGCGCGCAGCTGGCGACGGTGCTGCCGTCGGCCTGCAGGCTGCCGGAGGCCTGGCTGACATCACCGTAGGTGCCGTAGTCCCAGTCCGCCGTGATCGGGAAGCCGGTCCCGGTGCAGCCGGTCTGGGACAGCCAAGGAGCCTGATGACGCAGCTCGGTGAAGTTGGCACCCTTGGGGTAGGAACGGGGGAAACCGGTGGGCAGGTCACCGGTGAAGGTCATGGCGACGGTTCGCACCTGGCCATACCCACCGAAGCCGATCCGGGTGGCCGTCGGGTCCAGCGCCAGGGAGCTGCGCAGGTACGGGTCGCTCACCAGGGCGTTGACGGTGGCGGTCAGGGTGTTGACCGCAATCGCCTCAGCGTAGGGGGCAATCTCCGCGCCGGACTCGGTGTAACCGGGGCGCGAACTCTCCTCGGTGTAGATGTCATCGTCGGCATTCGCGTTCAGGCTGACGTACTTGGCGTGGTTGTTCAGGGCCGCGGTGACAGCCGTGTCCAGGCTGACGGGCTTGACCCCGTACCGGGCGCGGTGGGCATTGAGCCGCTGCACCGCGGTGGCCGGGCTGATGTCGGTGCTGGCCTGGGCACTGACCAGGCCGGTGTGCAGCACCCCGGGGGTGCCGGTGCGTCGGGTGGGGCTTTCATGCTCGTCCTTCTGGGCCCAGGCACCGGGCACCAGGCAGAAGGTGAGGCCCGCCGCGAGGGTGGCGGTGAGAAGGGATCGGCTGCGGCCGCGCTTGGTCATGTTGCTCCTTTGTCCAGTACCCGAGCAGGGTCAGTCTGCCGCACCCCCACCCGCGCGGGAAGCCCCGGGGCGGCAGAATGCTCGTCGGCCCATCCCGCCGATCGTCGTGCTGAATGAGGCGACGGCCCCGGACAGCGAGTCCGAGGTGGCGGTGCAGCGGGCGGTGGACGCCGCCATGGCGGACCGCACCTCTGTGGTGATCGCCCACACTCAGCCGTCATCGGACGCGGGGGTGGTCCGCCCGTCCACAACAAATGCGGCAGGTCAGTCGTCCAAGCCCGCCGAAGGCCGCTTGGACAACTGACCTGCCGCATTTGTTGTGTTGGGCCGCGCCAGCCCCGACAGGGCTGGGCTGGGCTCTGCTCGGGCAACTCGACGGTGAAAATTTTCGGCACCCGATTTCGATACTGCTGTGCATGAAGAACCAAGAGATCCGCATGCTCCTCGACGAGTCCGGCGGCGTCCTGCGCCGCAGCGACCATCCCCAGCTTCGATACGCCCTCGACTGGCTGCTGCGCAGCGGCCAGCTGACCTCGCCGTTTCCTGGGATCCTCACCGCCCCAGAGACCACCGATTCCTTCAACACGCAGGTGAAAGCCGCCGCCCTTTGGCGTCCGGACGCCGTCCTGATCGGCGATGCGGCCGCCCGCTTGGGCTTCCAGGCGGACAGGAAGGTATCCCAGATCACCATGATGGGCCCCGGAAAGGTCCGCTCCCTTCCCGGTTGTCGAATCATCAGAGGCACAGTGCCGCCCGAGCACCGTATCGACGCCGACCAGTTGCATTTCAGTGCACCGGCGTGGACCGCTGTCTGGCTTTCGGCAACGGATCAAGGCGAGACAATCGATGAGGTGCTGCGCCAGACTCTCGCCACGCCCGCGGACCTCGATTCCGCCCTGGAGACGATGGCGGGCATGAACGGCCAAGCAATCCGCCGGTTCGTGGTGGAGAACTCCCGTTCCGAGCCCTGGTCCCAGGCCGAGCGCCGGTTCCACATGTTCCTGCGCAAGCACGAGATCACCGGCTGGCATGCCAACCGCTGGGTAGAGATCAACGGGATGACCTTCCCCGTGGACGTATTGTTTGACGACATCCCTCTGGCAATCGAGGTGATGTCCTGGTCCTTCCATGGGAACCAGGAGACCTTCCACCGAGACAATGACAAGATCGCTGGGCTGGTGGAGCTGGGCTGGGTCTACCTGCCCGTCACATGGCCGATGCTGGAGGATGAGACAACGCTGTTTCGGCGCCTGAACTCCGCCCTGTTGCACGCTGGCGCGGTCAAGGAGCACGATCCCCGACGTGCCCGACGGGCGCTCAACGCGTTGCGTCGGCACGAGTTTCCCGGGGCATGACCGGAGCACCACAACAAATGCGGCAGGTCATTTGTCCAAGCCCACCAAAGGTCTCTTGGACAAATGACCTGCCGCATTTGTTGTGGTACCGAAGACCCTCCCCCGAATGACACCCACCCAGACGAACAGACCGCGGGGCGGGCACCCGGTCTGGGTGCTCCCCCCCCCCAGACCAAACAGCTCGGGTGGTGACCCTCTGTTTTGGCCCCCCCCCCCGCGGTCATGGCAAGCGGTGCGCTCCGGCGCTCAGGCCTGCGGCTCGCCGCCCTCGGCCTCGCCCGGCTCGGCGGTGTGCGCCTCACCGATGGCCGGCGTGGACAGCTCGGCCGGCGGGCTGTCCGGCAGCTGGGACTTGGCGACGCCGGTGAAGGTGAAGGGCTCCGTGGAACCCTCGCCCGCAGCGTCCACCACGACGATCTGACCGGCCGCGAGCTCGCCGAACAGGATCTTCTCCGCCAGCACGTCCTCGATGTCGCGCTGCAGGGCACGACGCAGCGGACGGGCACCCAGCAGCGGATCGAACCCACGCTTGGCGATCAGGCTCTTGGCGGCCGGGGTCAGCTCGATCCCCATGTCCTTGTCCTTCAGACGCCCCTCCACCTGGGCGACCATCAGGTCGACGATGTTCTCGATGTCGGCCTGGTTGAGCTGGTGGAAGACCACCACCTCGTCGACGCGGTTCAGGAACTCCGGACGGAAGTGCTGCTTCAGCTCGTCGGAGACCTTGGCCTTCATCTTCTCGTAGCTGGAGGCCTCGTCGCCCTGGCGGTTGAAGCCCAGGCTGACCGACTTGGAGATGTCCCGGGAACCTAGGTTGGTGGTCATCACGATCACGGTGTTCTTGAAGTCCACCACCCGGCCCTGGGCGTCGGTCAGGCGACCCTCGTCCAGAATCTGCAGCAGCGAGTTGAAGATGTCCGGGTGGGCCTTCTCGATCTCGTCGAACAGGATCACGCTGAACGGCTTGCGGCGCACCTTCTCGGTGAGCTGGCCGCCCTCCTCGTAGCCGACGTAGCCGGGCGGGGAGCCGAACATCCGCGAGGCGGTGTGCTTCTCCGAGTACTCGCTCATGTCCAGGGTGATCAGGGCATCCTCGTCACCGAACAGGAATTCGGTCAGCGCCTTGGTCAGCTCGGTCTTGCCGACGCCCGAGGGGCCGGCGAAGATGAACGAGCCCGACGGCCGCTTGGGATCCTTCAGCCCAGCGCGGGTGCGACGGATGGAGCGCGAGAGCGCCTTGACCGCGTCATGCTGGCCGATGTAACGCTTGCCCAGCTCCTCCTCCATGTGCAGCAGGCGGCTGGACTCCTCCTCGGTCAGCTTGAAGACGGGGATGCCGGTGGAGCTGGACAGCACCTCGGCAATCTCCTCCTCGCCCACATTCGCGGGTGCCTCGGAGTCACCGGCCTTCCACTCCTCCTCCTTCTGGGCGCGCTCGGCGAGCAGCTTCTTCTCGTCGTCGCGCAGGCTGGCGGCGCGCTCGAAGTCCTGCCCGTCGATCGCGGCCTCCTTCTCCAGCCGGACGGCGGCGATCTTCTCGTCGAACTCCCGCAGGTCCGGCGGGGCGGTCATCCGCTGGATCCGCATCCGGGCACCGGCCTCGTCGATCAGGTCGATGGCCTTGTCCGGCAGGAACCGGTCCTGGACATAACGGTCAGCCAGGTTGGCGGCCGCGGCCAGGGCCTCGTCGGTGATGGTGATCTTGTGGTGCGCCTCGTAGCGGTCCCGCAGGCCCTTGAGGATGTCGATGGTCAGCGCGATCGACGGCTCGGCCACCTGGATCGGCTGGAAACGACGCTCCAGGGCGGCGTCCTTCTCGATGTGCTTGCGGTACTCGTCCAGGGTGGTGGCACCGATGGTCTGCAGCTCACCACGGGCCAGCATCGGCTTCAGGATCGACGCGGCGTCGATCGCGCCCTCAGCGGCACCCGCACCCACCAGGGTGTGGATCTCGTCGATGAACAGCATGATGTCGCCCCGGGTCTTGATCTCCTTGAGCACCTTCTTCAGGCGCTCCTCGAAGTCACCGCGGTAGCGGGAGCCGGCCACCAGGGCACCCAGGTCAAGGGTGTAGATCTGCTTGTCCCGCAGGGTCTCGGGGACGTCGCCGCGGACGATGGCCTGGGCCAGGCCCTCGACGCAGGCGGACTTGCCGACGCCGGGCTCGCCGATCAGCACCGGGTTGTTCTTGGTGCGGCGGCTGAGCACCACCATCACCCGCTCGATCTCCTTCTCCCGGCCGATCACGGGATCCAGCTTGTTCTCCCGGGCGGCCTGGGTCAGGTTGCGGCCGAACTGGTCCAGCACCGTCGCGGAGCTGGGGGCCGGGCCGACGTCGGGGGCACCGGCCGTGGCGGCCTCCTTGCCCTGGCCGCCGGACAGCAGCTGCAGCACCGTGTTGCGCACCCGGTTCAGGTCCGCACCCAGCTTGATCAGCACCTGGGCCGCGACGCCCTCACCCTCACGCACCAGACCGAGCAGGATGTGCTCGGTGCCGATGTAGGAGTGGTTCATCTGCAGGGCCTCCCGCAGGCTCAGCTCCAGCACCTTCTTGGCGCGGGGGGTGAACGGGATGTGGCCCGTCGGCACCGTCTGGCCGTGGCCGATGATCTCCTCCACCTCGGAACGCACCGCCTCCAGCGAGATGCCCATCTGCTCCAGGGCCTTAGCTGCGACGCCCTCACCCTCATGGATGAGGCCCAGCAGGATGTGCTCGGTGCCGATGTAGTTGTGGTTCAGCATCTTGGCTTCGTCCTGGGCAAGCACGACGACGCGCCGCGCCCGGTCGGTAAACCGCTCAAACATTGGACTCCTCACTACGGGCCGGTCTGGCCCCGTCGCGCATCGCACTCGCCGGTCGGTCCGGCAGGCGTTGCAGATGCATCAAGTGTATTAACTCCCACCGACAGGTTTCTGTTCCCGCTGGGCGACGGAACCTGCCCCACCCGATGGGCGGCTCGTCGTCGGGTCGGCAACCTTGGGCGCTGCGTCTCGTCGAGAGGCCGCACGCAGACCACCCGGGTGGACGCCCGCCTGAAAACAGTTCTCGGGGCCCGGCCACGGCCGGACCCCGAGAACCGGGATTCACCAGATTGGGAAAATCAGGCATTCGCCTTCTCGTAGGCTTCGCGAACTTCGGCCGGAACGCGGCCCCGCGAACTCACCTGCATGCCCTGTTCCAGCGCCCAGGCACGAATGTCATTGGCCGCGCCCGCCTTGACCTTCTTTCCGGTGGAACGACGCCCACCCACGCGACGCGCGTTGCCAACCCACAGCGCGAGGTCCTCGCGCAGCTTGGCGGCATTCTCCTCGCTCAGGTCAATCTCATAGGAAACCCCGTCCAGAGCAAAGGAAACGGTCTCGGCGGCGGTGGAACCATCAACATCGTCCTCGAGCACGATGTGTACGCGCTGAGCCATCTGCAAGTCCTTTCGTAGTGCAACTGCTTTGATGGTATCCACAAATTGTCGGGCAGCAAATCCCCCGCGTCGAAATTCAGTCGAACAATTTCGGTGCCGGAGGCTCATATCACGGGCGATACCATCGGTTCGTGATCCAGACCCATCACCTTGCCATCGGCGCCCCCGCGGCGGCCGCCCTGCGCTCCGCCGCCAATACCGGAGGCCGCTCCCGCGTGGTTGATCTGGGGCCGGAACATCCGTCGCGGACGGGCCTGCTGCTGATTGAGCTGGAAAGCCGGGACGACGTCGTCACCGCCGCCCGGATCCAGCCGGGATTCAACCACCGCAGCGCGGAGAAGCTGTTCGAGGCGCGGGACTACCGGCAATTGCTGATGCTGGCCGATCGGCACGACTGGCACTCCCCGTTCACCGGCGAGTTGGGGATGGCGCTGGTCTGCGAGCAGCTGATGGGCCTGGTGCCGCCACCGCGAGCCACCTGGCTGCGCACCCTGCTGGCCGAACAGGCGCGGATCGGCAGCCATCTGGCCCACCTGTCCTTCCTGCCCCACCACACCCAGGAGCAGGGCCTGGCCACCCGGTTGCGCGGCCTGCGGATCACCGCCCGGGAATTGATGCTGGCCATCAGCGGCAACCGGGTACACCCCATGCTCAATCGGCTGGGCGGGCTGGGCAATGACGTCGACGCCCATTGGGTGGCGCGGATTGAGCAGTGGGCACGGGACTGCGCCCAGCTGGCCGCGGACCTGGACCAGCTGGTGGTGGCCGGGGAAATCGGGCTGGGAGTGGGCGTGCTGGACGCCCGGCTCATCGACGGCCATTCACTGTCCGGACCGGTCGCGGCGGCGGCCGGCATTGACCGTACCCTGCGCCGGCGCAATCCCTACCTGGCCTATCCGGAGTTGGCCGACGAGCTGGCCAATCCGGGGCCGCAATTGCCCGTCGACGGCGATGCCGCCGCTCGATTCCGGGTGCTGGCCGCCGAGGTCCAGCAGAGCAGCCGCCTCATTTCACGGTGCGCCGAGACCCTGGCGAATATCGACGGCCCGGTGGACACCAAACTGTCCAAGATCGTCAAATTGCCGGAGGGCGAGGCCTATCTGGCCGTCGATGCACCGTGGGGAATGGCCGGGTTCTGGCTGGTCTCCCGCGCGGAACGCACGCCCTGGCGATTGAAGCTGCGCACCCCGTCGTTGGCAAATGTGCAGGCCCTGGAGACGGTATTGGTCAATTGCCCACTTTCCCAGGTGGACGTGGTGATCGCCTCGATGGGCTGGACCAACGGGGACCTGGACAAGTAGGAGGGCTGGATTCAGGTTCGGGCCTGGCCTGCCACCTCCCGAACCCGACAGGACTGCGAGGAAATACTCAGGCCTGCCGGCGCTGTCCCTCGATCGGGTAGACCAGCGGAATCCGGGACACGTCCAGACTGCGTCGGCTGGCTCCGCGGCGGGGCAGGTTCAGCACCTCGTCGGTGGCGGCGGCCAGCTCCTTTTCCAGGTCACTGATCCGCTTGTTGAGCGAGGAGATCCGGGCCTGCTTGGCCTCGGCGTCGTCCTGGGCCGCGGTCAGCTGCGTCTGCAGGGCCTCCCGCTGCGCCCTGGCTTCGGCAATCAGGGCCTGCTGCGCCTCCTGCCGCTTGCGGAAGCGGGTCAGCGTGGTCATCATCTCGACGTGGTGGGCGTGGGCGGCGTCGCGGGCGAGGTGGCGCACCTGCTTGAGCTCAGCGGTGTGCCGGGCCACCAGATGGTCCAGCTGGCGCCAGCTGTGCCAGACCGAGAGGGCCGCGGTGAGGATCGCGATCCCTAGGCCAATCCGGGTCAGCCAGACCGGACCCAGACTGCAGAGCAGCGCGGCAAGGGTGCCGACTCCAAGGATCAGGAGACTGCGACGGCGTTCGCGCGGAACGAGGGACATCTGACGGGCGGCCATGACGCCAGTTTATGACGACTGACCGGCAATGGCGGCACCGGCGCCCCGTCGCCGGCAGGCGCTGCCGGGCTGCCACCGTGGGCGGCGCCGGTCAGACCGGCCGGGGCTCCTGCTGGTCCTCGTCCGATGGCTCCCCGTCGTGGGGCTCGTCGTCGCCCGGGGGCACCACGCAGGCCCGCTCCAGATCCCGGCCGGCCACGGCGAAGACCGCGCTGGCCAGGATGGTGAGCAGCCCGTGGATCACCCGCTGACGGGGATTGGGGATGTTCCAGTCGCCCAGATAGCTGAGGACATAGACCAGGTGACCGCCGGCCAGCACCGCACCGGTCATCAGCATGGTCTTGCCCAGCACCAGGGCGCGCACGCCGCTGTCGTGGGGCAGGCTGCCCCGCTGCTCGGCCACCTGGCGTCGCAGGATCCGGGCATAGACCCAGGCTGCGGCACCCAGCGCGGCCAGGGAGAGCGGCAGGCTCCACGGGGTGATCGGCACCTCGCGGCCGGTGGCCTGCAGGGTGCCGACGATGAACCAGCCCACCACCATGCCCGCCATCACCGAGATCACGGCCTGGCGTCGGGTGGTCAGGCCCAGGCCCCCCGGCCGACCGCCGGGAAGTTGGGGTGCGTCGGGCTGGCTCACGGCAGCTCGACGACCTCGTCGCTCTTGGTGACGCCGCTGGCGTCCAGACCGGCCACCAGATCGGCGATCCGGCCGTGGCCGGCCAGCTCGGCGTCGGGGTCGATCTCCAGCCACGGCACCAGCACGAAGGCACGCTCGTGGGCGCGCGGGTGCGGCAGGGCCATGTCGTCGTTGGACACCGTGTGCTTGCCGACCATGACCAGGTCGATGTCCATGGTGCGCGGACCACCGACGACGTCGCGCGTGCGGCCCAGACCGGCCTCGATGGCGTGGCAGCGCTCCAGCAGGATGCTGGGCTCGATCACGGTTTCGGCCACCATCACCAGATTCAGGAAGTCGGGCTGCTCCACCACGGCGCCCACCGGCTTGGTGACGTACACGCTGGACACGTCCACCGGAATCAGGTCCGGGGTGTCGGCCAACGCGGTGACGGCACTCTGCAGCAGGTCAGCGCTGTTGCCCTGGTTGGATCCCAGGCTGAAGACCACCTTGGAGATCGGCTTCATGTTGCCGAGGGTGTCGACGTCGGGGACGAAGGGATTGCTCATGACTTGCTCCTCGTGATGCTCACCGAGACATCGGTGAAGGTGAAACCCATGGGGGCCGTGGGCTTGTGCACGCGCACGGTGGCGACGCGCACCTGGGGCTCGGCCAGGCATCGCTGTGCGATCCGGCCGGCCAGGGTCTCGATCAGGTCCACCGGGTCCCCGGTGATGATGTCGACCACGTCCGCCGAGACCACCGAATAGTCCACCGTGTCGGCCAGCCGATCGGTGTCGGTGACCGCATGCAGCCCGAGGTCCAGGTCGACGACGAAGGTCTGGCCATCGCGTCGTTCCTCGGGATACACCCCGTGGAATCCCGTCGCCTGGAGGCCGTGGACGCTGATCCAGTCAAGCTCTTCCATTGCGCCTCCTGTCCGGGCTCGGTGATGACCGGGGTCATCGGGGTGGGTTCTCGAACAGGGCTGACAGTACCCGAGCACACCGGGCAGACCGGAAATCGCCCAAGTCAGGGCCTTCGCCGAGGGACCCTCCCCGTAACTGCCCGGCAAGAACACATGCAATTCAGGTACCCGACGCAACTATTGCGTTGGGCACCCACATTGCATCTGTTGTGGCCATCCGCCCAGCGATCAACCGGGCCGGGACAGGCGGTCAGCTCCGTTGCAGATGCTCGAAGACCCGCACCACGTCGGCATTGCCCCGCACCTCATGGGTGCGGACCGCCCAGATCCCCTGCTGCGCACACAGCGCGGTGATCGCCTGGGTTGCGCTATCCCGCTCGCCCGCCGGGCGCCCGTCGAGCAGCTCCCCCAGGAAGCGTTTGCGGCTCACCCCCACCAGCTGCCGGTAGCCCAGTGCCTCGAAGCGGTCCAGGTGGCGCAGCAGTTCCCAGTTCTGCTCCGCGGTCTTGGAGAACCCGATCCCGCAGTCGCTGATCAACCGTTCGGGGGCGATCCCGCCGGCCAGGCAGGCGTCGAGCCGTTCGACCAGCTCGGCCAGGACCTCGCCGACGACATCGGTGTAGCCGGCATTGGTGTCGCCGGCGCCCAGGAAGCCGCGCCAGTGCATGCAGATGAAGTCCACGTCCAGCCCGGCAACGGTGCGGATCATGGCCTCGTCCGCCAGCCCGCCGGAGACGTCGTTGATGATGGCGGCACCGGCCTCGGCGCTGGCCCGGGCCACCTCGGCCCGCATGGTGTCGACGCTGATCACGGCGCCCTCGGCGGCCAGGGTCCGCACCACCGGCACCACCCGGGCCAGCTCCTCGTCCAGGCTCGGCCGCACCGCACCGGGACGAGTGGACTCCCCGCCGATGTCCAGCAGGTCGGCCCCGTCGGCCAGCAGATCCCGGCCGTGGGCGATCGCCGCGTCCGGGGTGTCCCAGCGCCCGCCGTCGCTGAAGGAATCGGGGGTGACGTTGACGATGCCCATCACCATGGTGCGGGCAGCCAGCGCGGGGACGACGGGGTTCATCGGTGACCTCCCATGATCAGGGCCATTGCCTCGGCCCGGGTTGCCGGTTCGCGCAGGTAGCCGCGCACGGCGCTGGTGACGGTCTTGGCGCCGGGTTTGCGCACCCCGCGCATGGTCATGCACAGGTGCTCGCACTCCACCACCACCATCACGCCGCGGGCGTGCAGGTGTTCAACGATGGCGTCGGCAATCTGCGTGGTCAGCCGCTCCTGCACCTGCGGCCGCTTGGCATAGACGTCCACCAGCCGGGCCAGCTTGCTCAGCCCGGTGACCCGGCCGTCCTTGGCCGGGATGTAGCCCACATGGGCGACGCCGGTGAAGGGCACCAGGTGGTGCTCGCACATGCTCCACAGCTCGATGTCCTTGACCAGCACCATCTCGTCGTGGCTCACGTCGAAGGTGGTGGCCAGCAGGTCCGCGGCGTCCTGACCCATCCCACCGAAGATCTCCGCATAGCTGCGCGCCACCCGCGCCGGGGTCTCCTGCAGCCCCTCCCGCTCCGGGTCCTCGCCAATCGCAAGCAGGATCTCGCGAACGGCCGCGGCAATGCGGTCCTGGTCAATGGCGGGGGGCTCCGACGAGGCGCGTTCAGCAGTCACCCCGCCATGGTAGAGACTCCTCCCGCCCTGACGCCCTGACGCCCGAGAAACGGTCATCCACTCAGCCGTTGACCTCCCTCATGGCTAATCTGTGCCCGATTCCCAGTCGGAGGAGCACCCCACCATGCCGCATCGCCCACCGCGCCCTGAACTGCTGGTCCTGGGCATCGCACTGACCCTCGCGGTTGCCGGCTGCAGCAAGGACCAGCCGTCGGCACAGGCACCCACAGCCTCGTCCAGCCCAACCGCCAGTGACGTCGCCAGCACCAGTCCCAGTGGCGACGGATCGTCCACACCGAGCTCGAAGCCCTACCCGGTTTCCTCGCTGTCGCCCAAGGCGCCCAAGGCCTTGGCCACGCTGCCGTTCACCCTGGCCGAACGCAGCGAGAAGCCCACCGCGACCCTGACCGTTGGCTCGCTGACCACCGGCGAGACCGGCACCCGGCTGACCTTCTGGGTGAACAGCACCGACAAGAATCTGCTGGGCCGCGAGGGCCTGGGCACCGGCAAGCCCGAGGAGTACCCGACCCTGACCGATCCCGCCACCAAGACCATCTACCGGGTGGATACCTGGACGGACAATGGCGTGCCGTGGGGTTGTGTCTGCTCCGGCGCTCCATATGTCACTGCCAGGACGGTCCAGCCGCAGGACGCCTCCTATCCCCCCCTGCCCGACAGCGTGAAGAACGTCCAGATCACCCTGCCCGGCGCCAAGGCGCCCGTCACCGTGGAGGTCACCCGATGAGGATCAGCACCCGCCTGGCCACCGGTGCACTGGCGCTGGGCTGCCTCTTCTCCGGCTGGAGTGGCACACCGCCGGCCGTCGCCGACGATGCCAGCACACCACCGGTGGTGGACAGCGTGTACTCCTCCTCGCGCCACGACGACATGCCGCCGGAGGGGGTGGTGAGTCTGCACGCCGTGCGGCGCACCCCCACCGCCACCATCGTCTACCTCTCGATCGGTTTCGCCACCGAACCCGGGAAGGAGCGCTTCCTGAGCGGCTATCTGGGCGGCCGGCTCTTCTCCACCGGTACCGTCACCGAGCAGGTCAGCAGCGATGCGGCCATCCTGGACCGCAAGAACAAGGTGCTCTACACGCCGCTGGTTGAGGACGGCCATGGCTGCATCGTCTGCACCGACGAGGAGATCGGCATCTGGACGGCCTACTCCCCCAAAGAAACGGCCTTCATCGCCTATGTCGGTCTGCCGCCGCTGCCTGCCGACACCACCACGGTCTCGGTGATGGCCGGCGGCCGACTGTTCAACGACGTCCCGGTGACCGACGGCCTGCTGGAGCCCCAGGTGGCCTACCCGGACACCAGTGACACCGTCAAGCTGGGCCAGGGCTGGCCCACGGTCGCGCTGGACAAGGTGTCCAAGGCCAGCGACCCGAAGAAGTTCTCCATCCATCCGCTGACCCAGACCGTGGAGCAGTCCCGGGTGCGGGAACGCGACCAGACGGACAAGGTGCAGTTCGACCTGTCCACCAAGGTGCTCTTCGACAAGGACAAGGCCGTCGTCAAGCTCGACGGCAAGAAGGCGATCGAGGCCCTGGCGGGCAAGCTCAAGGACCGCTCTGGCACCATCCAGGTCACCGGCTACACGGACAATCTGGGCTCCGAGGAGCACGGGCTGGAGCTGAGCAAGCAGCGGGCCGATGCTGTGGCGGCCATCCTCAAGCCGCTGCTGCCGTCGGGCGTCCAGCTCAAGACCGCTGGTCTGGGTGAAGCCGACCCCATTGCCAGCAACGAAACCGAGGCGGGCCGGGAGCAGAACCGACGCGTGACCGTCACCGTCAAGAGCTGATCGGCCGAGAAGCCAGCGACGGGCCCCAGCGTGATGCTGGGGCCCGTCGCTGTTGGGTCAGGTCAGTCGTCGACGCTGCCGCGCCGGGGGCGATCCCACGGGCTGGCACCGGAACCACCCTCGGTGGGCGGCTGCGGGTCCTGTCCGGGCAGGCCGGGCGTGACATCCGGGCCGGCCTGCGGCGGCTGGCCGGGCCAGGAGTCCGGCTTGGCGCTCCACGGGTCATTGGCCGGGGGCTGCGGGGCCGGGCCAGCGGGACTGTTCCAGGGGTCGTTGGCCGGCGGCATCGGATTCCCGACGCCGGGCGGGGCCCAGTCCTCCGGGGCCTGCCAGCCCTTGCCCGGGGCTTCCACGGGGCCGGTGTTGCCGGGCGGCAGCTCGGCGCCACCGGCCGGATGCTCGTCGGACTCCGGCTGCTGGCGACGCGGGGGAACCGGCACCGGCGGCTGGTCCGAGGGAACCCGCTTGTCGGAGCCAGTCCAGGCGCCCCGGTCCGGCCAGCGCTTCAGCGGCTCGAAGATGGCGGCAATCTGGGCCTTGTCCAGGGTCTCGTGCTCCAGCAGCTGGCGCACCAGCTCGTCGAGAACCGCCCGGTTCTCCTTGAGGCAGTCGAAGGCCTCCTGATGGGCCGTCATCAGCAGCTTGCTGACCTCCTCGTCCACCACCGCGGCGGTGATGTCGGAGTAGCCGCGGCTGGGCTGGGACCCGCTCATCCCCAAGAAGGGTTCGCTGTCACCGCCACCCAGCTGGATGGCGCCCAGCCGTTCGGTCATGCCGTACTGGGTGACCATGGCGCGGGCCACCTTGGTGGCCTTCTCGATGTCATTGCTGGCACCGGTGGTGGGGTCGTGGAAGATCAGCTCCTCCGCGGCCCGGCCGCCCATCATGTAGGCCATCTGGTCCAGCAGCTGACCCCGCGTCGAGGAGTACTTGTCCTGGTCCGGCATCACCATGGTGTAGCCCAGGGCGCGGCCGCGGGGCAGGATGGTGACCTTCTGCACCGGGTCATTGTTCGGCATCGCGGCCGCCACCAGCGCGTGCCCACCCTCGTGGTAGGCGGTGACCAGCAGCTCGTGGTCATCCATCAGGCGGGTCTTCTTCTGCGGCCCGGCGATCACCCGGTCAATCGCCTCCCCCAGCTCCGCATTGCCGATCACCGGCAGGTTCAGCCTGGCGGTCAACAGGGCCGCCTCGTTCAGCACATTGGCCAGGTCCGCACCGGTGAAGCCCGGGGTGCGACGGGCGATGGACTCCAGGTCCACGTCGGCCGCCATCGGCTTGCCCTCGGCGTGCACCCGCAGGATCTGGGCACGGCCCTTCAGGTCGGGGGCCTCGACGGCGATCTGCCGGTCGAAGCGGCCGGGGCGCAGCAGCGCCGGGTCCAGCACGTCGGGCCGGTTGGTGGCCGCAATCAGGATCACATTGGTGGTGGCGTCGAAGCCGTCCATCTCCACCAGCAGCTGGTTGAGGGTCTGCTCCCGCTCGTCGTGACCGCCGCCCATGCCCGCACCACGGTGCCGTCCCACGGCGTCGATCTCGTCGATGAAGATGATGGCCGGGCTGGCCTCCTTGGCCTGGTCGAACAGGTCCCGCACCCGGCTGGCGCCGACGCCGACGAACATCTCGACGAAGTCCGAGCCGGAGATGGAGAAGAAGGGCACGCCGGCCTCACCCGCGACGGCGCGGGCCAGCAGCGTCTTGCCGGTGCCGGGCGGGCCGTAGAGCAGGACACCCTTGGGGATCTTGGCGCCGACCCGCTGGAACTTGGTGGGTTCGGCCAGGAACTCCTTGATCTCCTGCAGCTCCTCGATGGCCTCCTGGCAACCGGCGACGTCGGCGAACGTGGTCTTGGGGGTGTCCTTGGTGGCCACCTTGGCCTTGGACTTGCCGAAGCCCATGACGCCGCGGGCGCCGCCACCACCCTGCACCATGTTCATCAGGAAGAAGAACAGGCCGAACATCAGCAGGAAGGGCAGGCCGGTGTAGAGCAGGCCGGACCAGATGCTGGGGGGCGGGTTCTCGCCCTTCCACTCGTCGAGCGTCTTGGCCGCGGTGCGCTGGTTCAGCAGCTGCACGATGTCGTCGCCCTGGCTACCGGTCCAGGTGGACAGGTAGACCTTCTTGGCGTCCTTCATGGTGATCTTCAGCGACTGGTCGCCGTCGTCCATCACCACGGACTGGATCGGCTCGGAGCCCTGCAGCACCTGCAGCGCCCGGCTGGTGGGCACCTTCTCACTGTTCGACGCGGAATTGGCCAGCTGGACCGCACCGAAGACGAAGAGAATGGCCAGCAGCACCCACAACAGGGGGTTGCGCGTGGCCTTCTGGAACTTGTTCATTGACGACCTGACGTTGGACGACGGAGCATCCTGCACCCTACCAGCGGGGAGAAATACCCAGTGGGGCGGTTCCTGGAGCTGGTACGTGTGGGTATTGGGTACACGTCCAAGATGTGCGCGGATCGGGACCGGTGGTTGGCGAATCGCGGTTGGCGACTGGCGGTTAGCGGCTCGCGGCTGGCTACTGGCGGTTGGGTACGCGCCCGGGGCGGGCGGGG